>JACRFB010000039.1 GCA_016218045.1 Ignavibacteriota bacterium | reverse complement strand
CTCCGCCCGCGATGTACGGCGATATGTTACTCTCGGTCAGATATAAACGCGCACCGGCGCTGAAGAACAAGAGACTCGCATCCGACCCGCCCAGTGCGGCGAAACCTCCTTCGAGACCCAAACGCGGAAACACCATCCGCTGATATGACACAGAGTAGATGAGGCAGCGTCCGAGCAGTTCGATCGTCATGTCGTTCGTGAGCTGCATTCGCACTGGGAGCTCCGCTGTCGACGCGGTCTGCAATGGGAGCCGCGGCCGCTCCGGCTGTGCGAGAGCCATCACCATCGTACACGTGAACAAACTCGCTATCAACACGGCTCGGTGCATGAGTATTTCGATTGTGTTCTGATAGAGTGATGCCGGGGGACTGAACGAGGCATGACGCGGGGATATGCCTTCTGCCTACCGTACTCCGGCCGATTGAACCAGACGTCGATCCAAAGTACGGACCCACGCATTGGTTGTCAATGTATAAAACTAGAAAGTCCGAATATAACGATTTGATTGCATCTCTGGATTACAGCCCCACCCGTTCCCCTTCCTCCGCCACACGATGCCCCGCTCGCAGAATCGTTTCACGTTCCGGACCCGGGTACAGGGCCTTGTTCGTGTGATTGAGGTGGATGAAGCGCACCTTGGCACGCTCCGCGGCGGGCAACGCGGCGAATCGTGTGGTGCTGGATGTGATGAGCGGATGCGGGAAGGCCGACATGTCCCTGCCCGGGATCTCTCCTTCGCCGAAAAAGGTACCGTCGAGATACGCTACGTCGACCGAGGCGATGAGGTCCTCGATGCGTGTGCCTGTGCTGTCGAGTTGTTCCCAGCGGTCGATGTCGGGAATAAAGAGGACGGATGCGTGCGGTCCCTCGATGCGCAGTCCGATAACATCCGAGTATTCCTGTCGATGCGGCACGAGTATGGGTGTGACACGCAATCCCCCTCCTAGAGGCACGGCGGCGCCGACACCCATTTCGTGCAGCGTGATGTTTCGATACTTCACGAGCTGGCTCCACGGACCATTGCCGCGCAGAAACTCCGCCATGCGCGGCATGGCATACACGGGCACCTCACGCGCGCCCATCACTTCGAGTCCGAGGTGCATGAGGCCCGTGTAATGTCCCATATGCGCATGTGTGAGATTGTGAAAAGTAGCAAGGTGGAAAGTAGCAAAGTGAAAGCTCTGCGTCGCATCCGCGTTCATACTCCCCAGTCCCCCGTCCCAACTCCCAACTCCTAAATCCCAACTCCCAACTCCTAAATCCTAACTCCTAAAAAAAAACCGCCCCCGGGAACGAGGGCGGTTTCGAAAAATCTATGCTGCTGCTTACTTGCTGATCTGGTACACGATCTTCCTGACCGTGTCGAACTGGAGATACGGATACATCTCACGGATCTGATCGATCGCATCGCCCGCGCTCATTGTCTCGCGCATGGTTTTGAACAAGCGGCGAATCTTGTAGTCACGAATGGCTTTGTCGCTGAAGAGCTTCAGGCGCTCGAGCTCGGCAAAGGTCTGGTCGTCGATCAAATCCTTGAGCGGATTGTCGTAAAGATTCTGTTCGTACTGCATAGTGCCTCCTAAAAGGATGGTGGAGATGGTGGAACTGGTCGAAGCACTAACAACTGCTGCCGATACGCGTCTCCTGCTTTGTGAACTCTATTAAGACAACGAAAACGGTAATAGGTTACGAAAAAATGCATGCACCAAACCGTCTCTCCTTACTCTAACGAGCAGAACCGTGATTTTGTTTCAGGGTCAGGAGAGGGTCTGTAGCAAATTTTCGGAGGGTACCCGGGACTTTTGAATGATGGAATGGTACGAATCTATGCCGGGAAAGTTCACCAGGCAAGCAAAATTCGCTGATTTATCCTTCAAGGACGATTTTTTGCACTGCCTCGGCGCCATCCACACCGAGTCCCGCGAGCCAGGCATCGATCGTCTCGCCGATCGGAGCGGAAAAAATATTTTTTTCCACGGCCTGATCCAGGGTGTGTTCAAACACCATATCCCACCCGGGCCAATTGTGGCGGTCGTAGGCGATGTTGTGGAAGAGCACCGAAAAAATCCCGCCATGGGCGGCGGTTGTGGCGGCTAATTCGTCCAGTATCCGCGTGCTGTGCGCGGGATCGAGTCCGCGATAGTGATGGAATGTTCCGTCCATCGCGTGCAGGGGCAGACACCATAGCGGAATCGGCTCATCCCGTTCCACATCGTAGGGCAGGAAGGGATGGCAACATCCGTTGCGGAACCCTTCGTACTCCGCGAAACCGAGTGTCGCGTCGCAGCGCAATCCCGCCGCCCTCTGCGCGCGCCAGGTGTCGGGGTACTCGAAACGCAGGTAATGCTGCCGCACGGTATCGACGTGGCGACCGGCCGCGCCCTCGAGCAGGGTGCGTTCACGCAGAATGTCGGCGGACTCGCGAAACGAAAGATAGGACGGATGCAGGCCTATGGCGTGGCCGTCGTCGTGTATGGTCTTCAAGGCCTCGCGCAGCACGGGGGCATCGAGTTTGTACGGCACATCGCGCGCATCACGCGCGGCGGATTTCAAGAACCATGTTGCACGGACGCCCTTCTCGCGCTCGCCGGCGAGCATACGCAGCAGTGATACGGCGGGCGGATCACCCCGGCCGGCGAGGACGGCCAGGTAGTCGGAAAAACGTTCAAACCGCGCGCGCGCTGTGCCGGATCCACCAAACAACGCGCGCACTTCATGCCACGCAAAACCAGCGCGGCGCCTCGTGATGTAATCTACATCGTGCGTGACGCAGTACCCCGCCTCGCGTCCGTTGTAGCGTGCCGGACTCGCAAGGTGCGCTCCGCGTTCACGCAGGAGCGCGCGCAGGAGCGAGGCGTATTCGGCGACAACAGGACGGTGCAGCAGGCCCAGTCGACCGAGCGTCGATGCCGCGGCGGTGAAACGCCCGAAGGCGTCGCGCGCAGACGTGCTGCGCTGATCGTGCAGTGACAGGAAACAGAAGGCGTCGGCGACGATGTCCTCGTCGAGGGCGGCCCCCGGAGAGGAGGCGGGGAAAAGAGACAGGTAGATCCGATTATCGAGCGCGCGTGTCGCCGCACGACTGATGTCGAGCGTCGTGGCGCCGGTCAGCATCGCGGCATCGGGCGCGGCGGGGATGGTGAGAATGCAGGAATCCGCGGCCGCGGTGTCGTCATCGGCGACGCCGTAGCGGCAGTGCGGGATGCCGCGCGCGTCGGCGGCGCTGTCGAGAAAACGCGGCACGAATCCGGCCGCGAGTCCGAGCATGGTGATGGAATACCGCGCGGGACGCCGGAACGAGGGCGCGCAATGCAGCAGCCAGGGAAGCACGTGCGGGCCGTTCACCGGGGATTGCGCGTCTGTGCGGAGCTACTCGTCGCGCTCGACGCCCGTGCGGGCGTTCCAGTCGAGCACCTCGACGCGCACGCGGTCGAGTCCGGCGCGGATCATGCCGAGTTCCTCGGCGGCGGCGCGGCTCAGGTCCACAATGCGGTTGGCGCGCAGCGGTCCGCGGTCGTTGACCCGCACGATCACCGAGGCGCCGCTGCGCAGCGAGGTGACACGCAGCCAGGTGCCGAAGGGATACGTCTTGTGTGCCGCGGTCATGCGGCGCTTGTCGTACCTCTCGCCGCTGGCCGTCTTGCGCCCGTGAAACTTGTTCGCGTAGTACGAGGCGACACCCTCGGCCGATTCGCGCACAACCACCGACGATTCCGCGAGCGGATCGGGCTGGTCGAGTTCGCGCGACGGCGCGCAGCCCTGCAGGAATCCGAGCAGGGGCAGCCCGAGCGCGAGCGTGAGGCCGTATGTGAGTGCGACCCGTGTCACAGGTGTTTTTTCAGATTCTGTTTTTTGAGGAGATCGACGATGTCCTTCACTTCCTGCGAACGCCCTCTGCGGCACACCAGCACCGCGTCGTCGGTGTCGATGATCGAGAGATCCTCGACCCCGATCGCCGCGACAACACGTTTTGCCGTCGTCGAGATGTGGCAGCGGCGCGTGTCGCGCGCAAAGACGGTGCCGACGATCACGTTCTCGTCGCCGTCCTTCTCGGCCACGCGATAGGCCTCGTCCCACGACCCGAGGTCGTTCCACCCGAATTCGGAGGGCAGGATGTAGCGGTTTTCGGCTTTCTCCATCACGCCGTAATCGATCGATATCGAGCGCATGCCGCGGTAGGCGGTCTCGAGCGCGGCGGCAAAGCCGGGCGTGTCGATGAGCGGACGCAGGCGGCGGAACTCGTCGGTCACATCGGGAAGAAATTCCGCGAAGGCATTGAGTATGGGTTTCACCTTGAAGATGAACATGCCGCTGTTCCAGAGGAAGTCGCCGCTTTCGAGGAACATCTTCGCGGTCTCGAGATTCGGTTTCTCGGCGAAGGTCTTCACGGGATGTGCGCCGAGGCGGCCGAGATCGCTGTCACTGCCGCGGTCGTCGTACTGGATGTACCCATAGCCGGTTTCGGGATGTGTGGGGCGGATGCCGAGCGTGACAAGGCCGCGCGTCTTCACCGCCGTGCGGATCGCGCGCTTGAGCGTGTCCTGATATCCGACGACGTCATGCACGAGGTGATCCGCGGGAACGACCACCATCACAGCGTCACCGACGCGGTGGCGCAGCACTTCGGCGCCGAAGGCGATGGCCGGCGCGGTGTTGCGTCCCGCGGGTTCGACGAGGATATTCTCGCGCGGGACACGCGGCAACTGCCGGTGTATCTCCGCGGCCTGCACGGCGTTGGTGACCACAAGCACGTTCTCGGCCGGTATCAGCGGGTCGAGCCGGTACACGGTGTTCTGAATCATGGTGCCGGCGCCGACGATGTCGAGCAGTTGTTTCGGCGACCGTTCACGGCTGCGCGGCCAAAACCGCGCGCCGACTCCGCCGGCAATGATGAGCGCGTAGAGCTTCATGGCTTCTCGGGTTCCGGGTGCTGTATCGCGACCTGTGCGGGCGGAAGAGGACGGGGATCACACGCCGGCCCCCGGAGAGGCCGCGCCCCGCGGCGCCGCTCAGGAAGGACGGGCGACCTTCAGGCGATTGAGCGCGCGGTACAGCGACGCGCGCGCGCGTTCCACATCAGTGTCGGGCGTGCGTCCGGCAAGTCGCTGCTCGGCGCGTGTGCGCGCGGCCGAAGCGCGCGCGGTGTCGATTTCTTCGCGGCGCTCCGCCGTGTCGGCGAGCACGAGCACGGCATTGTGATACACCTGCACCACGCCCCCGCTTACCGCGTACTCGACGCGCGTATTCTGCTCGTCCACGACATCGAGTTCGCCGATGTCGAGCGACGAGAGCAGCGGCGCGTGTTTTGCGAGGACCTGGAAACGCCCTTCCGTGCCCGGACAGGACACGGACGCGGCCTTGCCCTCGAACACGACCCGGTTCGGGGTGACGATTTTGAGGTCGAATGCGGCGCTCATAAGCTGCGTCCGTTACTTCTTCGATTTCTCGTGGCGCTCGATCACTTCTTCGATGGCGCCCGCGTAGAGGAAGGTGTTTTCGGCGATGTGATCACACTCGCCGTTGAGGATCATTTCGAAACCCTTGATGGTGTCTTCGATGGGCACGTACTTGCCGGGGAAACCGGTGAACTGTTCCGCCACAAAGAAGGGCTGCGAAAGGAAACGCTGGATGCGGCGCGCGCGGTGCACGATGAGCTTGTCCTCGTCCGACAATTCGTCGATGCCAAGGATGTTGATGAGATCCTGAAGATCCTTGTAACTCTGTAGCGCGCGTTTCACCTGCTGCGCCACATTGTAGTGACGCTCGCCCACGATGAGCGGATCGAGGATGCGCGAGGTGGAATCGAGCGGATCGACGGCCGGGTAAATGCCGAGCTCCGAGATCTGGCGGCTGAGAACCGTCGTGGCGTCGAGATGCGAAAAGGTCGTGGCAGGCGCGGGATCGGTGAGATCGTCGGCGGGCACGTAAATGGCCTGGACGGAGGTGATGGACCCGCGGTCGGTCGAGGTGATGCGTTCCTGCAGTTCACCCATCTCCGTGGCAAGCGTGGGCTGGTATCCCACCGCCGACGGCATACGTCCAAGCAGGGCCGACACTTCGGATCCGGCCTGCGTGAAACGGAAAATGTTGTCGATGAAGAGAAGCACGTCCTTGCCTTCCTCGTCGCGGAAGTACTCGGCCATGGTGAGAGCCGTGAGGCCCACACGCTGGCGCGCGCCGGGCGGCTCGTTCATCTGGCCGAAGACGAGTGTTGTCTTCTCGAGAACGCCGGACTCCTTCATCTCCACCCAGAGGTCGTTGCCTTCGCGGGTGCGCTCACCCACGCCGCCGAACACGGAGTAACCGCCGTGATGTGTGGCGATGTTGTGAATCAATTCCTGGATAACCACCGTCTTGCCCACACCCGCGCCGCCGAAGAGACCGGTCTTGCCGCCCTTCGTGTACGGTTCGAGAAGATCGATGACCTTGATGCCTGTTTCGAACATTTCACGGCGCGTCGACAAGGTGTCGAACTTCGGCGCGTGGCGGTGAATGGCGTAATGCGTGCTGGCGGGAATTTCCCCCAGACCGTCGATCGGCTCACCCACCACGTTGATGAGACGGCCCAGCGTGCCGGGACCGACGGGCACCGTGATCTGCCTGCCCGTGTCGATGACGTCCATACCGCGCACGAGTCCGTCGGAAGAATCCATGGCGACGGTGCGTACACGGTCCTCCCCGAGGTGCTGCTGCACTTCGAGGACGAGCAAGCCCTGCTTGTCCCCCTCTTCCGTCCGCTCGACCGTGAGCGCGTTGAGGATGGCGGGCAACTGCCCTTGGGTGAATTCAACGTCCACGACGGGACCGATGACCTGTACGATCTTGCCTTTGTTCATAATGAGTGTGTTGAGGTTCGAAAAAGGCGTGAAATGCCCGGTAACTTATTTGAAAGCCGATAAAGTTACAACTTCAGCGGCACATTCAAAAACACCCGCCCTCACGCCGGGGTTCCGGCGAGGGACACAAAATGCCGCATTGCGCCGGAAAAATCGGGCGCAAGCCCGTCATTATTGCGCGGGAATGAGGAGCAGCCCGGTGCGGGGAGGGATGGTGAGCGCAAGGCCGTCGCGATCGTAATAATACGTCAGTCCCTGCAGCGGGGCGTCGATGCGTAATCCCTCGGGCAATCCGGCGAGCTGGATCAGGCAGTCCTGCCGTGTGTCACCCGCATTAAACACCACGGAGACACGGTCGGCCCCCGCGTGCCGTGTATAGCCGAACAGTCCGCGTTCGTCGTCGATGAGGAAGGTGCTCATCGCGCCCGCGCGTAGTGCCACATGCGCGGCGCGCAGGGCGAGCAGCGTGCTGTAGGCCGAAAAGACAGTGCTGTCGAAGCGGTTCTCGTAGCGCACCGGATCGCCGTTCAGCTCGACGGCGCACTCGGGTTCGAAGCTGTGTTCCGGCCAGAGCATGGGCTTGCGGCAGTCGGGATCGTCGCCGCCCCACATGCCCGCCTCGTCGCCGTAGTACAACACCGGCGAGCCCGGATACGTGTATTGCAGAAGCAGCAGAAGGCGTTGTGTTGCCCGCTCGGATGCTTTTGGTTTCCGTATCAGGTATGACGGATTCACGACGAAACTGTTCATCGTCTCGAAAGCCAGGCCCGGATTCACACACATCGACGCGAGGCGATCGGTCTCGTGATTGTCGATCCAGTTTATCTGCGCGTCCACCAGGCCCGATTCCATCGACGCGCGCTGTTCGGCCATGCCCGATTCAAAACCCGTGGGTGTGCAGCGTCCTCCGATCAGGAGTTTTGTCGCGAGCCGCGCGAAGTCGTTGGTTTCCTCGATATCAAACAGGCGTTTTCCCTTGGGTGTCTCCGGGTGCGGTGCGCCTATCACCAGGCATGCGGGATTCACAGATTTCACAAAACCGATGAACTGTTCCCAGAAAAGCAGCGACAGTTCGTGCGACAATTCTATACGCCAGCCGTCCACACCATCAGAGGGATCGCCGTCGCCGTTCGGATCCATCCAGCGGCGCACGGCGGCGAAGACGTACTCGCGCGGACCGGACACGAGACCGAGTGAATCCTTGCGCAGCACGGGGAAGGCGTTCACGCCGAACATCGAGCGGTAACTGAATTCCGAGGCAAACGGTGTCTCGGGCCTGTCCCATTCGTCGACAAAGAACCACGATGCAAAGGCCGAGCGCTCCTGTTTCTCGAGCAGATCGCGGAAGGCCCAGAAATTGACGCTGACATGCGCGAACTGCACGTCCACAATCACCTTCATATCGGAATCGTGCGCGGCGTGTACGACTTCGATGAACTTGCGGTCGGCCGCCGTCATGTACCACGACTTGGGATTGTCGGGTTGCTCGCGGTGCAGATACGAGGTGTCGGCGGCGCCGCGTGGTCCGAGCCGCGGATCCACGTGATGAAAGGAGTGTGCGTCGAACTTGTGCGAGGACGTGCTTTCAAAGACCGGGCTCAATTGCAGTCCCGTCACGCCGAGCGACTTCAGATACCCGAGCCGTGTGCGCAGCCCCTCGAGGTCGCCGCCATACTGGCGCAGGAACGCGTTGTCGTAGAAGCGCTCGCTGCTCATGCGCTCCTTGACACTCAGCATGTACCAGTTCCCTGTCCACGGCGAAATGTCCCAGGGCCGCGCCTTCTCGCCGAAGAGATCACGCGCAGTGGGGTCGTTTGCAGGATCGCCGTTCTCGAAGCGGTCGATGATCAGTTTGTACCAGATCATGCCGCGCGCCCAGTCGGGCACCGGCCATTGCTGCGCCGGCGCCTGCGCGCGCACAGGCGCGGCAAGCACGAGAAGGACGGGAATAAGGGGGAGAAGGGAGCGTGGCACGGGCGGTATTTGTCGGAACAGAAACGCCGGAGCGCGAGGTCCGGCGGCGAGGCATGTCGGAATATGGGGAAAAGCAAAAAAAAACGGAAGCGCGGCGCGCTTCCGTACCGGGCGCGGAGAACCTGTGAAGAGCGCCGCACACTGTGCCCGGATTTCCCCGTTCCACATTCCGTCCTCCCTCATTTTTCCATCGCAGTGTTGTTCCCCCGATCAACCCGCGCAGTGGAATATCCGGCACCGCCCGATTAGGGACCGATCATCACCTCGCAGTTCTGCAATATGTACATCCAATACCCGCGACCGGGGACCAGATGCGACGGTGTCGTATACATGCCGCCGCTGTATCCATACAACGATCCCGCAAGATAGGCGGATGAAGGCACTGTTCTCACTGAAGAGGCCGCAACAGGCCGGCTGACGGCACCAACAAGTATCCACCCCGGTGCATCGGTTACGATGCGTCTTGTGGAGTCGAAGGGAACACCCGTATACGCGATGGAATCCGGAGCCGGCAGATACGTCCAATACCCTTCGCCCGCATCGAGCCGGAGTGGATTCGTGTACCTGCCCGCTTCCATGCGCCACAGATCCTGTAACGACAGGCCTCCGATCGACGACTGCTGAAAGCCCTGCGCAAGCAGGGGTGGACTGATGATGTTCCATCCTGATCCGTACATCGTGAATACCGGACGTGCCCACCGCGAAATCGATCCAGCGGCATTCCCTGCCGCTACGGAAAAATCTCCTCCGAGAAACATGCCCGAGTCCGTCAATGCCAGAGCGTGAGCGTTTCCCTCGGGTCCACCGCCGAAGGATTCCCAACGGCTGCCATCCCAGGCCGCCGCATTGGTGGCACTTTGTGCGTCCGCCGATGTAAAGGAACCGCACACGTACACGCGCCCTTGAGCCATGGATATGTCGAGCACAGGCCCATTCATCCCTAGCCCGAGCGGGGTCCACGCTGCGCCGGTCCAGCGGGCGACACGTCCCGCCGCATACCCGCCGGCGCTTGTGAAGTACCCCGCGGCAACGAGGCCGCTGTCATCGGTCGCGAGCGATGCTATGGTTCCGTCGACGCCGGTGCCGAGTGCGGACCATGCGGTTCCATTCCATCGTGCGACTCGTTGCGCGGATGTACCGCCGGCGGTGAGAAATTCGCCGCCCGCATAAAGAACGCCGCCCTTCGACGCGAGTGCAACCACACGGCCATTCATGCCGCCGCCCAGTCCCGACCACGTCGCACCGTCCCAGCGGGCTACACGGTTTGCCGATGTCCCCCCCGCCAGCGTAAAGGCCCCGGAAACCACCAGCGCGCCACCCAGCGTGTCGATATCGTCCACGAGATTGTTGCACCCGCTCCCCAGCGCAGACCAGCCACCACTGCCCCAGCGCGCGATGCGGCCGGCAGCGATGCCCCCAGCCGAGGAAAACGATCCACCCGCGTACAGATCGGAGCCAACGGCAAAGAGCGTGAAGACCGGGCCGTTTGTGCCAGTTCCCAGCGGTGCCCACGTCAATCCGTTCCATACCGCGATATTCATCGCCGGCACACCACCGGCGTGCGCAAAACTGCCTCCTGCATACAGAAGCGAATCTCGCACGAGAAGGGTGTATATCGGACCATCCAGTCCGAATCCTGTGGCATGCCACCCCGCCTGATCCCAATACGCAAGGGTCCGAGTCGCGAGTCCACCGGCACGTGTCATCGCACCGCCGACAAGCAGTTTCGACGGTGTGGCAGCGAGCACGTAGACGGTGGTGTCGGTTCCGCTGCCGAGCGAGTACCACGACAGCCCGTCCCATCGGGCGATGTGTGCGCAGGCAAGACCCGCCGCCAGGGTAAACTGTCCCGCGACATACATGCTGGTGGAATCGGCATACAGGGCGTGGACGGGGGCGTTCACACCCGCGGTCAGCGGCACGTAGGCGCCAGCATCATACCAGAGGATGCGCGACGCGAGTTCCCCGCCTGCGATGGTGAAGTCGCCGCCGATGTACAAGCCGTGCGGCGATGAAACGAGCGCGCGCACGGTGCTGTTTGTTGCGGTGACATGGGTCTGCCAAGCCGTGCCCGTCCAGCGGGCGACACGCCCGGCAAATTCGCCGCCGATCACCAGTGTATCGCGATGTACCGTGATGGCGTTCACCGGACCGTTTGTGCCGGTTCCGAGCGCGGACCAGATGCCGGCGCGATATCGAGCGATATTGTTTGCCGTAAGAGCACCGGCAATGGAAAAATAACCGCCGACGTATAGAGTATCGCCGCGTGCATGCAGCGCGCGCACATCGCCCTGCACACCGTTCCCCAAGGCCTCCCAGGCGGACCCGCTCCATCGTGCAACATGCCGCATCACCGCACCACCGGCGGTGGTGAAGAGGCCGCCTGCATAGAGAGTCCCGTCCACGACGGCGAGAGCAAGCACAGTGCTGTCGAGTCCGCTGCCGAGTGTACGCCAGCCATACCCGTCCCAGTGCACGACGTTTCGTGCCGCTACACCTCCTGCCTCGGTGAATGTACCGCCGACATAGACGTTATCGCCATCGGTCGCAATAGTATGGATGGTGCCGTTGACACCCGGGATTGAATATCGTTCCATCCAACCGACTGCGTCCGCCTGTGATGACGGACGGGGTGCGGTATCTCGTGTTGCGACCTTCATGTGCTGCGCGTGCGTAACGATCGTGAAGAAACACGTCAGGAGGGGAAGAACGAGCGCTGCCCGAAATGCCGCGGATGGCGAACGGAGAAAGATCGAGCGACACATCGGGATTAGCGAAGCAGGGTGACAGCTCTGAGGACGCGATTCCCGGCGGCCTGCAGAACGCACCAGTACACGCCGTTCGGCAGGGTCGCGCCCTGTTCGTCACGACCGTCCCACACCGCCATGTGATCGCCCGCCGCGATCATCCCGCGAGCCAGCGTGCGCACACGCGTTCCGCGCGTGTTGTACACGGCAAGCTCCGCCGCTGCAGTGGACCGCAATGCATAGGACAGAGTGGATGCACCGGTAGATGGATTCGGATGTATCGATCCGATTTTGAGCTCACCGGGCACCAATGCTGCGGTCACTTCGCTGGGCTGACTGTACACGATGGCCACTTCGAGATTTGTGATTTTCTGATTCTTCTCGTCGGCCACGATCAATTTCTTGATGTTCACCTGAAACGGACTGGGGATCGGAAAGCGAAGGTGCGTCACGTATTGGGAACCGGGCGGCACGGACAGCGCGGCATCGTTGTTCATGAGCAGGACCAGCACATTCGACGATGTGCGATTCCACGTCGGTCCCGGATCGAAAATGGTTCGGAGACGGACGGTATCAGGCACGACGGGCATGTTGTTCAATTCGAGCTGTATGCCCTTGACGCGCGGATTGTTTGTCATGTGCAGCGAGAGACCGTCGGCGTGCACATAGACGACCATGCGCACATCCGGAGCGGCCGAAGGCGCGGATGCATCCGTGGTCCCGCCATGCCGCGGAGCGAAGCGCAGGGGTGTGCCGTCGGGGTAGAGTCCGTCGAGGATGACACGTTGCGTGAGCACAAGGTCGCGCACGTTGAGGACTTCGTCACCCGAAGGCCACGGTGCGATGTCGGCGCGTGTGAAAGTTGAACCGGTCAACGTCTCGCGGCCGAGGATCGCCTGAATGAGTCCGAGCACGTCATTGATATCGACCTCGTCATTGCCGTCCACATCACCCTTCTGCACCGTGTTCATGATACTGAGCGCGAGATCGGATCCGCCCAACAGCATGGCATCAGAGCCATTCCGCAGCGAGCCAACCGCATTCTCGATGCGCAGCGAAGTCGAATCCGTCGCAAGAGAAATATCTGAGACGGCAAAGGATATGCGCACGAGATCCGGGATGCTTCCTGGCGTGATTGCTGTGCCATTCAGGCCGAACATAATCACCGTCAGTGTGTCGGTTGCACCGAGATCCGGTTGCAGTGCCCCGCGCCGTATGTAGTGCGAGAAATACCAGGAACCGCTCGCCGCGAGCGAATCGCCAAGCCGGGCGGCTTCGAAACGCAGATGGCCGACACGGTTCACGACACTGAATTGCAGCGCTGAAAGCGAATCGCCGTCATAGTCTGACAAGGCGAGGCGGACCTCCACGTCGCTGCGATTGTCGAGCACGGAGAGTGTTGAGGTTTCGAAGACCACGAATCCTCCCTGCACGCGAGGATCCGCGTACCGCGTTTCCTCCGGCCGATCCGTTGCGGCTCGCAGCGAGCCGGGTGTGATTGTCACCGCACTGAACACAACGAGCAGCAACAATCTCAAAAGTGAGCAGACAGTGTGATGTGGTGTAGCAGACGGCATGTGAGTTCCTCCGGAATCTTTGGAGCGATCGGATCGATATTATCGTGTCAGAATGATCAGGAAGTCTAGTCGGGCGTTCGCTGCGATCTCGACCCGCTCCGATATGTGCATGTCGACGGAGACATCACCCGTGTCGTTCGAAAGCCGCAAGAACGCGGCGCGGAAGGCACGCAATTGCGTCTGCCTCCACCCGATGCGCACGGGGAAAGCGCCATTCTGCGGTTGCACGCGAATGCGGAATGTATCCGCCACAGCCGCGGGTTGCGGCCGTCGAATGTCGCGATAACAACCCGTGGGTGGGGTGCGCCGCAGGCCTGGCGGATCAATACAACGAAAATCGAACGCATCGACCGCGGGAACAGGCGGTATGGGCTTGTCACCAAGTAAAGGATCATAACCGGTTGTGGCATCGGGATGGTACCCAATCACGATGCCGCCGCTCTGCCCCGCCGCATCATAGGCCAATATCGCGATGGAATCCTGCACCGGCACCTGCGCGATGGCGCGCATTGGCGGCATCACGCAGGCGCAGAGCAGAAAAAACACAATGAGGATTGATGAACTCAGCATTATACAACCGAGTTCATCGTGTCACATGCAGGCGGCGCACTACACTCGCTCCCTGCGAGTCGAGCCGGTACAGGTATATACCCGCGGGCAGACGACTCGCATCGAAGCGGATCGTATGGGTGCCGGCCGCGAATTCACGCGCGGTCACTCGCGCGACACGAGCGCCGAGGAGGTTGTACACGTCGAGCGTGGCGAATTGCTGCGCGGGAAGCGTGAAGGAAATCTGCGTTACGGCGTGCACCGGATTCGGGAAATTCTGCGCGAGATCGAAGACCTGCGGATCAGCCGCACGTTCCGTTTCGGTGACGAAGGCGCCCGTCTTGATAATGATGATGTTTTTCTGTGCACCGGCGGGAATGGTCACCGAGGTGGTGGTGAGCATGTCTGTCGCCGGCCAGTCGCTTCCCGTCTGCGGCTTGATGGTCCACTTCGTCGCATAATCCTTGAGGTTCGAAGGCCAGCTCACAATCACATCGCCGTTATCCGTCTGATCACCGTCGATACGCACGCGGAACGAATCGACCTGATCGTTGCTCTTATACCCGCGGACATCGCGAAACGCACCCGTTCCGAGACCTGTCGGGTATGTGCTCACGCGCCCGGGCAAGGAAATGAAACGTGTATCGAAGGCGAAGGGCGGGGGCGGTGTCGGGGGCGCCATCGATTCCCGGTAGCTTCCAAAACTCGCGGCGTCATCGATGCCGACGGTGTTCCCGGGATTCACACCAAAATGGAGCGTGTCTTTTTCCGGTCCCGCGCTGAAATACAGAGGCACGAGGAACGACGTCTGCGTTTGTGCTGCCGCGGTGCCGAGGGCTGCGAGGAAAAGGACGACGGGTAGTACAGACTTCATGAGTGTATCCTTTCGATTTGTGATGCGCGATGTGTCACTGTCGTGGAACGCGATTGCCTGCCCGGCGCCGAAGCGCCGGACAGGCCTGTCGCGAATGAGAATGAATCGATTATTTGTGCAGTGTCATGGTGCGGGTGGCGGTAAAATCGCCCGCCTGCATCCTGTACATGAACATGCCCGAAGACACAGCGGCGCCGTGATTGTCGAGACCGTCCCACACAATGCTGTGTGTGCCGGCATCGACCGTCGACGAAACGAGCGTGCGCACTTCGCGGCCGAGCATGTCGAGCACGGAGATGCGAACGCTGCTCTGCGCCGGAACCGCGAAGGAGATCGTGGTGCTCGGATTGAACGGGTTCGGATAGTTGCCGAGGAGGTCGAACGACGCAGGCACGTCGGTGCCGCTCTTGCGGACCAGCACTTCGGCGGGGATGCGTTGATTCATCGCGTTTGCGACAACCACATTGCGGACCTCAATCTCCGCGATCTGCACGAGCGGGAGGGTCGCGATCACATGCGCACCGGCGCCGAGTTCGCTGCCGCTGTTCTGGTAGAACACCGAACGAAGCGTGCCGCCGTTCTGGCGGAAAAGCACGTTCTGCATATCGGACACCGCCGAGCCATTCGAGGCCGCACCGGCGATATCGAACTGCACGCCCTTCACGGCGTCGTTGCTTTCGATCGACACCACGGCCGGATTCTGCGTCAGGTCGACGACGAGACGCGCGGCGCCCGTCTTCGAGATCGCGCGGACGCTGCCGCCCGTGAACGGAATCGGTGAACCATCGGGATACTCGCCCGTCAGAATGATCTGCTGTATGAGTGCCACGTCGCGGGCATCGAGAGCGTTGTCGCCCGACGGCCACGGGGCCACATCCGAACGCTGGAATTCGCGTGTCTGCAGCGTGATGCGACCGAGGATGTGGTCGATCACCTGAAGCAGATCGAGAAGATCCACAAATCCGTCGCCGTTGGTGTCGCCGTTCAGACCGACGCCACGGTCGAGGATAAGCACCTGCTGGGGCGCGTCGCCCGTGAGCTGCGTGCTGACACCGCGCCAGTCGGAGGAGACGATGTCGGTGAGGACCATCGAGCTCCATGCGGAATCGGTGCCGATGTCGACGGTGGAGTACGTGAACTTCACGAGCGATTCCGTGCTGGTACCCGCGACGAGCGAGTCGTTGGTGCCGAGAATCACGAGGCGGATCGTATCGATGGAGCTGAGGTCGGACGCAACCGGACCATGACCGATTTCATACTGGAAGATCCACTTCGAAGGATCGGCCACGCGGGCGCCGCGCGAGACGGCCGTTAGGCGTGTCTTCGACGTGGGGCTGTACGTGTTGATCAGACGAAGCTGCAGCGAACGTGTCGGTACGCCGACGTACGTCGCCACGGTGAGCGAATCCACATACCCGCTGGTGAGATCGTTGCGCACGACCGTGTCGGCTGAGAAGACAAGTTCTCCGCCCTGGGCCTGGCCTGTGCCGCTGATGTTGATGACGGAGGGTGAGCCCGACGCGTTATGCGCGAATTCGATCTGCTCGCTGAAACCGCCGCCCGATGTCGGCTGGAAACGGATTGTGAAATTGACCGAGCTGCTCGCCGGAACGTTGAAACCGGCCGGATTCGGCGCGGTGCCAACCCAGAAGAAGCTCTGCCCGCCGAGCGTCGTGTCTACAGCCGTCACGTTCAGTGCGTTCACGGTACCGGGATTCGAGACGGTGAGGACGAGGTCTGTCGTGGTGTTCACATTGCGCGATCCGAATGCGAGCGGATTCGGCGAGGCCGAGAACGTGGGCCCGGGGCTCGGAGCAATCTGGCCAACTTTGATGATGTACACTTCCACCGGGTTGTTTCCGGCCGGCACTGTCACCGATGTGCTGGTGAGCATGTTTGTTGCCGCAAATGCGGTGCCTGTGCGCGGCTGTATGGTCCATGACGAGCCATAGGCGTTCAGGCCGGACGGCCAGGAAATCGTGCCGCCGTTGTTTTCCCACGAACCGCCGTCACCCGAGATCTTGATGCGGAAGGTGTCGACCGTGCTCGAGTTGACAAAAGCGCGAAAGTTGCGGAAGGTGCCTGCGCCGAGACCGGCCGGGAATGTGGAGGGGCTGCCGGGCATGCTCAGGAATTTTGCGTCGAGATCGAAGGGTGCGGGAGGCGCGGGAGGCGCAAGACTTTCGCGGAAGCCGGCCGTGCCCACACTGCCGTTTGCGCCGAATGCAGCGGCGGTATCGACGCCGTTGCTGCTGGCGGGATAACTCGCGCCGCCATCGTTGATGCCGAGTTCGAGGTTCTGTGTGGTGGTGCCTGTGCCGATCGTAATGGTGAGTTTATATGCCACCTGCGCCTGCGCGGCCGTAGCCAGAAAGGCGAGGAGGAACGCTGCTCCAATGAACTTGCGTATCATCATTGTCTCCAAAAGGGATGTATGTTCTTGTTAAGGAATGGAAATGGTGGTCGCGCCGGTCACGTACACCCAGTACGCGCGGCCCGGTTCAAGCGTCGTCACGGCGGAATACCCGGAACCCGTGAATCCGTAATAGTCGGAACCGACGCCCGCACCCGTCACGGACAGTGCCGAGGTGCTGACCGGTGTCGACTTGCAACCGATGAGCACCCAGCCCGCACCGGTGGTGGTGGCAAGTGTCAGCGGTGTGGCGATGACGCCGCCGGAAATGGGATTCGCCTTCGGGGCGCTGTAATAGGCCCAATAGCCGGGACCGTTCGACAGCGTCGTGGCGCTGGTGTACCCGCTGCTGAAGGCCCACACGTCGCTCAAGGCGCGTGTCGGGAACAGCGACGTCGCGTCGAACGACGCGGGGACACGCGGCACCGAGACTAGATTCCAGCCGGTGTTCATGTAGTGTGTGTTCTGCGGATCGAAATTCGTCCAGCCCGACGTCCACTGCGCATTCATGCCGAGCGCCGGATTAAACGCGCCGCGGTATGTCGTCGAATCGAAGGAGAAATTCGTCCCGGCCCAGCCGCGCGGAACGGAAAACTCGGTGCCGGCTGTGGCAAGTTCGGTGGAGACGCCCGGTCGCGGATCGGGATTATTCAGATTATTCAGATCCACAAGTCCGATGGCGCTTGCTGTACGCGCGGCCGAACCGCCCAGATTGTTGTACGCCGCGTTGTTGAACCAGCTCTGCAGCGCGGTCAATGTGAAGAAACCAGCCGCGCCGGACGCGTGGATCACAGGGTATGTGGTTCCATCGTAGGCCGCAATGCTGCTTGTGCGAATCTGCAGTGAATCGTTGAGGGCGGAGCGGAAGGTGATGGAGTCGCGCAGCGACAGTCCGCCGGGATAACCGAGTATGGCGGAGTTGTAGAACGAAAACATCGTGCCGCGACGAACCACAGCGCTGTACTGGAACTTGTTTCCGCTGAACATGGACACGGAATCGACTCGTTTCGCGCCCACGAGTGTCACGTTCGAAAAACGGGGCATGGTGCGCGGCACCTTGTAGCTCGCCGATCCCTCGTTGTCTGTTTCGAAACCATTGGTCTCGCCTGTCGGATCCCAGTACGCGGGATCTTTCAGACCGAATAAAAACTGTCCAAATCCCTGGTAGCCGAAGTCCGTGTCGAATTCATCATCCGTGCCGCCGAAAGCCACGAGGTAGCGGGCGTTCACCGTGCCGCCGAACCATTCGAAGGAATCATCGAACGAATAGCTGACCTGCACGTACTCGATGGTCGTGCCGCGGCCGACACCACCCATCGTCAGTCCGTTCACCTCGTTGTTGAGCTGGAATCGGTATCCGGGGTACTCGATGCGCACATAGCGAAAGGTTCCGGAATTGTCGTTCGGGTTGGACCCACCGTAGGATCCGGGGATGATACCGCCTTCGATGAGCGGATTCACCTGATTTGACGGCGCGTTGCCGAGTATCACCAAGCCGCCCCAGTCGCCTGGAGCACGGAAACCGATCGGTTTCAGACTCGTAAACACGATCGGATTCGACGAGGTCGCGTTTGCATTGATCGTCGCGCCGCGACCGATAATCAGTGTCGCCGCGGTGTCGCCGCGGATGATCGTGCCGGGCTCGATCGTCAGACTATAGGTCGAGTCCACGAAATACAGACCGGTCAGGATGTATGTCGTGTCGGCATCGAGCGTGCGATTGCCGGTCTGATGGTACACGGTACGGCCGGCGCCGAGGCCCGGGCCGAGAATCACTGTCGGTTGCGCCACTGCCTGCGATACCGCAAGAAGCGCAACGAACAGGGCAACAGAAAATATTTTCCTCATTTTGAATCTCCACTGTGGTTTCTGGGTTCACCAATTCTTCGTTTGCTGCGGTCGATTATCGGGTGCGTCAACACCCTGCCATTCACGGTTTCCACGGTTTGTTGCCGACATCTATATGTTGGTGGACGCGGGTTGTCGGTTGTTGCGTACGGCTGTATCCGTCAAACATGGACACAAAACTAGGCCGCGGGTGTAAGGCCGCGGTGCGGCGCGCGTTCGGATTCGATGTTCGCCGGTTCAGAATGTGTATGAAAGCTGCAACGAGTACGTTGGCTCTGTGAGTATGCGCTTGTACTCGTTGCCCTCGCGTGTCGTGAAACGGCGCTCGTTTGACCTGTCACCGGACTCCCGATCCGTGCGCTCCGGATTTACGACAAACAACTCCTTTGCTGTGAATTTTGCGTCGAGGCGCGCGATGACCGGTTGCGTGATTGTCAGATCGAACGCCCCGCGCGCTTCCTCGTACACGTCCAGCGCCCTCTCGTCACCCACGGCGTCGAGACGGCTGCCGAACTGGTTGTACAGGAGGTTGATCGTGGTGCCGAGCGCGGGTTCGCGGAAGAGCAGCGAGAAGTTCAACATGTATGGCGACTGTCCCTGCATCTCGCGTGTCTCCGTCCGGTATTCGTCCAGATACACACCGCCGCCCATGTCGACCTTGTAGCCCTGCTGGTACTCAATGGCGGATCGGATGCGCGTGTAATTGCCGGTGACGCTGAAATTCGTGCCGTACGCGCCCAGGAAATCGAGCGACTTCCGCACCTCGAGTTCCCATCCCTCGTTAACGCCGAAGCGCGAATTGAACCAGGTGCGTTCGGGATTTGATGAAGGGAGAATCCGCTGTTCTATCGCGTTTGTGATACGCTTGTGAAAGACACTGAATGCCACCACTTCGCCCGGTCCGGGGAAGTACTCTACACGCGCATCGTAGTTGCGCGACAGCGCGCGCTGCAGCAGTGGATTGCCGAATGTGCCCTCGTAAATGCTGTAGTCGTAGAAGTAGAAACTCGAGAGTTCACGGAATTCGGGCCGGTTCACGGACTGGCTTGCGGCGAAACGGAGATTCAGCAATTGATTGAGGACAAATGTCAGATTCGCCGAAGGCAGGATGTCGACGTTCTTGACACGCGCGATAAACGCCTCGTCGGTGCTGAACGGACTGATGGTATTCACACGCTGTTCCGAATTTTCCACACGAACTCCTCCCGCGAGGCGCACATCCTCGAGGAACGGCGACACGCCGGAGAATGACACGAATCCCGACAGAGGGATGTCGAGCATGCCGTACGATGCAACAAGCGTCTGTTCCCCCGAATACACATCGCGCTTGTCCGAAAGCCGCGTCATCACAAGTTTGCCGGCTCCGAAATTGTCGGGGTTGAACACCTGGCCGATGGGCAGGCCGAGCAGATTCCACGCATTGCTGCCGCGCTCGAGTTCGGCGAGGAAAAACTTAATGTCGAAGTAGCGTTCACGCTTCTCGATCAAGGCTCCGGCCTTTAATTTGACGCCCGCAATGGGAAGCTGCGCGTCGAAACCGCCCCCGCGAGAAAACTCGTCGAGGTTCGCCCACGACCGGTCGCCACGCTCGAGATACATTTCGCTCTCCGGTGCCCGGATGTTTTTCGAATAGATGTAGGTTTTACGATCCGGACGTTTCGATGTGGACGATGTGTATGACAGTCGCCAGTTGACATCGAGACCGGACACGTCCGGAAAATGATGGGTCCCGCTGAGTTGCGACACAAGCATCGACCGCTGATCCCACTCCGTCACGTGTACTGCACGGTCGTTCTCGTTCTCATCGACGATACGGTAGGCGGACGCCTTGTCGTCGGCGGACTGGTTGAAGTTGTTCTTGAAACTGAATTTGTGATTGCCCCCGACCTTGAAACTCAGGTTGAACAGCCCGCCCCACTGCACCGAGGCGACATCCTTGGGCCCGCCGCCGCTGTAAATATGTGTGCCCGCTCGTGTGTATGAATAATGGAGATTGCTGCGCGAATACCCGTTGCGATACGACAGCGCGGCTATGTAGCCGAGTTGATCCGCCTCGTCGTTCAACACCAGTCGGTTGCCGTAGGACAGGTTCATGGACATGTTCATCGGCGAACGTTTCTGTTGCTGCGCCCAGTTGTTCGGGAGGGATTGCGCCAGATTGTGCGACGTGAAATTCCCCGACGGGAAATCGCGCGTACCGTCGTCGAATCCCGTCCAATCGCTGCCTCCTCCCTGCGACATGTTCACTGTGCGGAGATTTGCAAGCTCGTTGTACGACGAGGAAAAACTCAGCTTGACGATCGGTTTGTCGGGGAAGTCGAGCGTGTTGATCTGCACGAGTCCTCCCGTAAAATCGGCGGGCAGATCCGGCGTTGCGGTCTTGGTCACCATCGTGTTTTCCACGAGGTTCGACGGGACCAGATCGAAGGAAAAACTTTTTTTATCGCTGTCGGTGTCGGTGCTGGTGACCGAGACGCCGTTGAGCATGGCGGAGTTGTATCGGTCGGTCACGCCGCGTACAAAGATGAACTTGTTGTCGACGAGCGAGATGCCCGTCACACGGCGGAGCGCGTCGCCCGTCGTGGCGTCGGGTGTCAGTTTCACCTGTTCGGCGCTGATGCCGTCCGCAATCGTGGCGGAACGTTTCCGCGCGGCAAGCACCGCGGCATCGGTGTTGGTCTGTCTTTCTCCCGTGACCACCACCTCCTGCGTCTGCACCGTCGCCTCGTCCAGCAGGATATCGAGTGTCCTCTGCTGTTGATACAGAACGGTGACAGCGGTTATGGTCTTCTGTCTGTAGCCGACGTACGTCGCCCTCACAGTATACGTGCCCGGTTGAAGACCGCGGATCAGGAACTTGCCGTCGAGATCGCTCGACGCGCCCTTCCGACTCTCTACCACAAGGATATTTGCGCCGATGAGGACCTCACCGCTGTGCGCGTCGCGCACTGTTCCCGTCAACGACCCTGTCTGCGCGGATGCTGTGGCGGTCATACTTATCAGTGCGATGGCAATCAATCGCGGAAAATTCAGCATCATACTCTTCGATATTATTGGATGGGAGATGGGCTGTGCATAGGCGGGGTTGCTGAGCATGCACGCGTCCACCAAACTAGCGGCGCCGTGTTACCGTTCAGACAGCGTGCAGTGTGGAATGCGTGAGAAAGGTGTTACGACCGCGCGCTGTTCAGCGCGCGCCTCATTGCATGTGGCGTGAGCGTCCGCTACATTTGCTCGGCAAACGCAGAATCTCCCGATCTGGGTTCACCAAAATTCTTCGGTTTGCAGGGCGGTGCGTCAACACCGCCCCCTTTATTTCCGTCCACGCGCTCCCTCACACGAACAGTTTCATCACGTGTACATTCAAACAGGGGTCTCGAGCAATACCAGAGCGAGGAGTCGTCGCACAGTCCAAAATGCGCCTTCATCGATGTACTGAACGCGGGCGTCGAGCTCTTCCAGATTATTGTGGAGAAGGTTGTAGGTCGAAGCAAACAATTCCGCGGGACTGTCGTACGGATGACCGCCGAATTTTGCGTTGTGGGAGTATTCGCCGTCCGTAAAAAGATACAGCAGGGATGCACGGCCGAGGGTGTCCCACACATGAGTAAGTGTGTCCTTGACCGCCGCGGGGAGAAGGTCGTACATCACATGCCCAAATTCGTGGAATACGACGGACCTGAGCACGCGCGCATCCTGAAACAGAAAAAAATAGCTGCTGGATATGGCAAAGGTGTGATGGATGCGGCCCGCCAGGCCGAAGGATGCCGCAGAATGGTCGATGACCAGGGAATCGAATTGGAAACCGGGTGGAACACACCCGTTGAGGGAGTCGAGCAGCCGGATCACAGACCCGATTCGCGCGTCATGCTGCGCATAGAAGGCCTCGGTATCGTACGCACGGTAAATGGCGGCGATCGAATCCGGCATCAGCGGCAACACAGCGTCGAGATCCTCGAGCTGGCGGATCTGCTGCACGGTGATTCCCGCGTTCTGCGCGGCATCGACGCCGGCACAACCTCCGTGTGTACAGAGGACGGACACAAGCGCAAGGAGCGACATGACACGGAGTGTATTCAGCGGAGGAAACATACCCCGGGAATGTGGCACTCCGATTCGATCAAAACAACAGATTCTCGTATCGGCGGTCCCGCGAGGAACAAATCACTGGTGTGCGCCGATACTGATCAGACGCGCCGATTCCGACACGCCACCGCGCACGCGCAGGAGATAGGGACCTGCCGGGAGAGCCGACACATCCATACGCATGATGCGGTCCGTGACATCGGAATTGACCGCGGTGAAAGTGCGCACACTGCGCCCGAGCACGTCATGTATCGACATATCGAGCAAGCCCGGCGTTGCACCCAAATCAACCCACATTTCCGTGGCGGCGGGCTGCGGATACACCGCGCGGATGCGCAAGCCCGAGGGTGACGCAGGCGCGGAGGCGGCGCTGGGTCCGCTGCCGAGGAAGAGACTGATGCCCCCCTCCTGATTTCCGACGAGAAGATCCGATACTCCGTCGGCATTGATGTCGGCAAAAACAGGTTGCGGGAACGAGCGGATCTCGAGACCCGGGATAGTGCCGATTGCGTTGAACCATGAAGGCCGCACGCTGTCCTGCGCGTACAGCGTAAGCCGGTTTGCGTAGGTGCGAACCATCACTAGCCGACCTGTCACTGCATCACGGCGGAAGGACGAGTACGGATAATAGGTGTTGTTCAGCTCGCGCAGTTCGTCGGACACAAGCGTGAAGGCGGTGTCGTTTGCCGCGTTCTGTTCATAGTGCAGCGTCTTCCTGTTCGACGTATTCAGAAGCATGTCGAGACGGCCGTTGCCGTCGAGATCGACGAAGGATGGAAATGTGGCGTTTCCGGGCGGATCGATGCCACCGGAAAAAAGCGGCGTGACGAGATCGAAGACGTCCGGCCGGCCGTTCCTCTGCTCGAGACGCGAGAGGTAGCCCCCCGCGCGGCTGTATATCATGTCGATGCGACCATTCGCGTCGATGTCATGCAGACCGAAGCCGGGCCAGCCGCCGTCCAGGTCCGCGGCTACGGTGATGGGCTGCGTCGAGAAGGAGAGCGAGCCCGCACGATCCTGCTCGAGACGTGCAAATGCGGATCGTCCCGCATTGTCGTCGACAAGAGTTGCGATAAGAATGTCGAGCAGGCCGTCCGCGTCGAGATCCGTCGCGGCGATACACTGTTCGGATCCATAATCCCTGATACCGATGACACGCGAATCGAGCACGGTGCTGAAATCGAGTGATCCGGCCGCAGTCTGCCCGTACATCACCACCCGGCCGTATCTGTCGCCGATCAGTAGTTCGAGACGGCCGTCGGCATTCAGGTCGCGCGCGCAGGCGACACCGAGCGGATGGCCACTGATGCCGCTGAAATCCGTGCCGGCAAGGATAAACGAATCCTTGACGACGGCGTCCTGCACATAATGCCGAATCGTGCCGTTGTTCCCGTTGGGGAACAACGCGTCGAGACGTCCGTCGGCATCGAGATCGGCAAAACAGGCCGAGGGGTACGAGGTCCGGAGCTGGAACATATCCGGCTTGCCCGCAATGAATTCGAGCGACCCGGGGGCCTTCTGTCGAAAGAGATGCACGGGACTCGACGACTCCGTGACAACAAGATCGTACAATCCGTCGCCTTCAAAATCCGTGAGTGTCGGCACCGCATGCGCGCCGATGTCGATGTTTGCGAAATTGCTCGTCACAAGCTCGAACTCTTCACCGTTCGCCGCGCGCTGCCTGTAGTGGTAGAGCTTTCCGTCATTGTTTCCGACAAGCAGATCCAGTTTTCCGTCGGCGTCGAGGTCGGCCCCGGTGACAGCGGATTCCGATTCGTTCGTGTGGTTCAGAAAATTTCCATCCACGAGTGTAAAGGTGATGGAGAGAGGCGCGCTCTGTTCGAAGCGGCGGATCGGCCCGGCACTCGAACCGACGAGAAGATCGAGTTTCGCGTCGCCGTCGATGTCGACGATGAACGGTGTCGCGTAGTCGATGCCTTCGGCCCAGTCGTCCGTGGTCACCCGCGTGTACTGCTGCGCGGAGGCCTCGGATGCGAACAGCATTGCGGAGAGAAGCAGCAGGAATACCACTCGTTGCACACGATTTTGTACCGGCGTTCCACCCATGATCGGCTCCCGGATTAAAGGTACTTTGTAGAGAACAAGATGTTATAGTCTGATAACCAACATACGACGTGGAGTCGGGAGGCGCAAGCGGGCCGCGGTGCCGGATGTATTGTGTGCGGCGTTTCGCGCTGTGCGGACCGTGTGTATCTTGCGCGCGACAATGAGTGACCTGCGGTGAACATCCAGACAAAACTCCAGCTTGCCTTCGTGCTGCTCGGCCTCCTGTCGGTGGGGGCGACGGGGTGGCAGGCCTTCGACACGTCGCGTGACGCGCTCGAGACCGCGACCTTCGAGCGACTGACATCCGTGCGCGAGACGATGAAGAGCCGCGTGGAGGAGTGGTTCGCCTCGCACCGGCTGCTGATGCGCGAGGCGGCGGACGACGAGGTGCTCCGGGCCGAAGCGCGGCGCGCGGTACAGGCGGGTCAGGCCGCGCGCGATATTTTCCGTTCGGGTCTGCGCTACACGCAGGAGCACGCCTTCAGCGCGCTGTTCCTGACGGATACCGGAGGAACACGGCTGTACTGCGAGTGTTGGTCCGCCGGCGCGGCAGCGGCCGCGCGTGACGGAGCGCGTCCGGGAGCGGCGGCACTGCGCAACGCGGCGCGAATGGCCGCGGCCGACACAGGGTGTATTGTGACGGACTTCGATTTTTCATCACGCGACGCCGCGCCGCCGATGGCGCTGTTCGCGGTGAAGCTCGCGGACGCCGGCCGGGCGCCGCTGGTGCTTGTAGCGGCCATTTCGATCGACCGCCTGAACACGCTCGCCACCTCCGGGGGCCGCTGGCTCGAGAGAGGCCTGGGCGAGAGCGGCGAGACGTACATCGTCGGCAGCGACCTGCGCATGCGCAGCGATTCGCGCTTTTTCCTGCAGGACGCGACGAAATACCTGCGCGGCATGCGAGCGAGCGGCGCCGACTCCGCCACACTGCGGCTCATCGCCGCGAGGCGGTCGACCGCCCTGGTGCAGACCGTGAACACCGCGGCGGCGCGCGCGGCGCTGCGCGGAGAAAGCGGGACGCTCATCGACAACGATTACCGCGGTGTGCGTGTGATCAGCGCCTTCGCGCCGCTCGACATCGAGGGTGTGCGCTGGGTGCTGCTGGCCGAGATCGACACGCGCGAGGCCTTCAGCGCGATCGCGGCCCTGCGCGAGCGGCTCGCGTTGTCGGGCCTCATCACGCTGCTCGCGGGCCTCGTGGTCGGCGTGGTTGTCGCGCGCGGCATCTCGCGTCCCGTGCTGCAGCTCGCGCGCCACGCCGAGCGCTTCGGCCGCGGCGCACACACCGAACGCGCGCACGTCGGGGCGCGCGGCGAGATCGGGACGCTTGCCTCCACCTTCAACGCCATGGCCGACCGCATCACGCGCAACACCGAGGCGCTCGAACGAGAGATACACGAGCGACGCGACGCGGAACAGCGCCTGACCGCCTCGCGCGAATCGCTGCGCAATCTTTCGGCCCACCTGCATTCGGTGCGCGAGGACGAGCGCAAGGGCATGGCGCGTGAAATTCACGACGAGCTGGGACAGGCGCTCACCACGCTGAAGCTGGAGCTGCGCATACTCGACGAGGACGTCCGCGACGCCTTTCCCGACCTGCACCGACGCATCGATGTGATGAGCGGATTGATCGACACCACGCTCCGTTCCGTCAAACAGTTGATCACCGATCTGCGACCGCGCCTTCTCGACGACCTCGGTCTCACCGCAGCCATCGAATGGCAGGCCGAGGATTTTTCTCGTCGCACGGGCATCGCCTGCGCGGTCGAAATCGCGCCCGACGACATCGCGCTCGATCCGGAACGATCGATCGCGATATTCCGCATTTTTCAGGAGGCGCTCACCAACACGGCGCGGCATTCGGGGGCGGACGCCGTCACCGCCCGTCTCGCGTCGGACGCGTCGGGAGTGATTCTCGACGTGCGCGACAACGGGCGAGGCATCACGGGTGACGAGGCCGCCCATCCCGGCTCCTTCGGGCTGCTCGGCATGCGTGAACGAGCCGCCTACTGGGGCGGGACCGCCGAGATAGACGGCGCGCCGGGCCGCGGCACACGCGTCCGCGTTTTTATACCCCATCATCGCGAGGACACATGATCCGCATTCTGCTCGCCGACGACCACACACTTTTCCGCGAAGGACTCAAGCAGATACTTGCGCGTCATGCCGATCTGATCGTCGCCGGCGAATGCGGCAACGGGCACGACACGATGGACGCCCTGCGCGGCGGACAGTACGACCTCCTCGTCCTCGACATTTCCATGCCCGGATTAAGCGGATGGGAAATACTGCAGGAGTTGCGCTCACTCGAGCGGCGGCCAGCGGTGCTGGTGCTCAGCATGCATCCCGAGGATCAGTACGCGGTGCGTATGCTGCGTGCGGGCGCGGCCGGTTACATCAGCAAGGAAAGCGCCGCCGACGAACTCATTGCGGCGATCCGTCGAGTCGCCGGCGGCGGGCGATATGTGAGCGCGGCGGTCGCCGATCAGCTCGTGCGCGCGGCCGGCCGCGACATCGCGCAACCGCCGCACGCGCTTCTCTCGAATCGCGAGTTTCAGGTCCTCGAGAAACTCGTTTCCGGCAAACCACTCAAGGCCATCGCCGACGAACTCTTCATCAGTGAAAAAACCGTCACCACGTATCGGGCCCGCATTCTCGAGAAGCTCGAGCTGAAGAACAATGTGGAATTGACACGGTATGTGCTGGAGCATAAACTGCTCGAATAACTTGTATCGATCCGTGACTCCTGACTCCTTCCTCCTGTATCGTTACACGAGTGTGAGGAGACAGGATACACGATTTGTATTAACGCGTGACTCCTGACTCCTTCCTCCTGTATCCTTACACGAGTGTGAGGAGACAGGATACAGGAGACAGGAGACACGATTCGTATCAACCCGTGACTCCTGACTCCTTCCTCCTGTATCCTTACACGAGTATGAGGAGACAGGATACAGGAGACAGGAGACACGATTCGTATCAACCCGTGACTCCTGACTCCTTCCTCCTGTATCCTTACACGAGCGTGAGGAGACAGGAGACAGGTCCAGTCTCGAACCAGTGTCAGGAAAACCCTACAAAAGAATCAGCCCGCACATACGCCCGGGTTGTACGGGAGGCGCTAGTTTGAATGGCCTACAATGCCGCCTCGGCGGCACCACCATTCAGTACCTAGCAGGAGCACTTCGATGGTCATTGACACCGGGAATACCGGCTTCATGCTGTTATGCAGCAGTCTGGTCATGCTCATGACCCCGGGACTCGCCTTTTTCTACGGCGGCCTCGTCGGACGCAAGAACGTCCTCACAATCATGATTCAAAGTTTCGTTTCGATGGGATGGACCACGGTCCTGTGGTTCCTCTTCGGCTATTCGCTGTGTTTCAGCGGCGATGTCGGCGGCATCATCGGAAATCTCGACATGGCCTTCCTTCGCGGAGTGGATCTGAACACACCCTCCCCCATCAACGACGGCATTCCTCTTTTGGTATTCATTGCGTATCAGATGATGTTCGCCATCATCACGCCGGCCCTCATCACCGGCGCCTTCACAAATCGTGTCACGTTCAAGGCCTACATGTGGTTCCTCACCGGTTGGCTGATTTTTGTGTACTTCCCCTTCGTTCACATGGTGTGGGGCGGCGGCTTCCTGCAGCAGTGGGGTGTTCTCGATTTTGCCGGCGGTATCGTGGTGCATAACATCGCCGGCATGGCGGCGCTCGCCTCCGTGCTTTTTGTGGGCCGCAGAAAGGTTGTGGACCACGGTCCGCACAGCATCCCCCTCGTGGCGCTCGGCACCGGACTCCTCTGGTTCGGCTGGTACGGTTTTAACGCGGGCAGCGAATTCCGCGTCGACGCCGTCACCGCAAGCGCCTTCCTCAACACCGACGTCGCGGCCTCGTTCGCCGCGGTCACCTGGCTGTTGATGGATTGGATACTGGCGAAAAAACCCAAGTTTGTCGGCCTCCTCACGGGCGCCGTGGCAGGACTCGCGACCATCACGCCGGCGGCCGGCTTTGTGTCCCCCACCACCGCGGTGATCATCGGCATCATCGCCGGTATCGTCTGTTACGGCGCGGTCATGCTGAAAAACAAACTGCAGCTCGACGACGCGCTCGACGTGTGGGGCGTGCACGGTGTGGGCGGCATGCTGGGCGTCATTCTCCTTGGCGTTTTTGCATCCACGTCGTTTAATCCCGCGGGCGTCGAAGGACTGCTCGGCGGCAACACCTCGTTCTTCCTGAAGCAGCTCGCGGCCGTCGCGATATCGTCCGTGTGGGCCTTCGCCTTCACGTACGGCATGCTGTGGCTGATCAACAAGGTCACCCCCGTCCGTGTGGAGAGCGGTGACGAAACCAGCGGCCTCGACGAATCGCTGCACGGCGAGATCGCCTATCTCGAAGACCGATAAAAGGAAATCCCGATGCGAATCACACTAATACTCGCCGCAGTTGTCGTCTGCGGACTTCTGTCGCCTCGCCTTGCCGCGCAGGACGAAGGAAAATCAAAATCGTGGTTTGAGACTGTCACCGTCAACGGTTTTGTCTCCACCGGCTTCTGCTACAACCTGAACAAGCCCGACACCGGGCGGAACATGTTCCGCGTGTTCGATGGCGCCCACAACACCTTCACGCTCGACGTGTTCGAACTGTCATTCAAGCGCGACGCCGCCGAGCGAGGCGACGCGGGCTTCCGGCTCGACCTCGCGGGCGGCGCCTCGATACCGCCTCTCACACGCTCCTCCGGCTTCACCGGGGGCGACATCGACGTGCAGCAGATGTACGTGACGTGGATGGCGCCGCTGGGCAACGGCCTGAAGATCGACGTCGGCAAATTCGTCACCCCGCTCGGCTGGGAAGTGATCGAAGGTCACGACGGATGGAACGACAACTACTCGCGTTCCTTCCTCTTCGGCTACGCGATTCCCTTCACACACACCGGGCTTCGCGCCGGATACGCGTTCTCGCCGTCATTCTCGCTCGCGTGTTTTGTTGTCAACGGCTGGGATCTCGCGGTCGACAACAACGCGTCGAAAAGTCTCGGTGCGCAGGTGTTCCTGTCGCCGGTGGACGGGCTGTCGGTGTACGCCAATGCGATCAGCGGACCCGAACAGAGCGGCAACAACAGCGACACACGCAGCGTGTTCGATTTCAGCGCGGCGTATTCGATCAGCGGATCTCTGACCATCGCGGCGAACGCCGACTTCGGCAGCGAGGCGGTGCCCAACAGCAGCGAGTCGGTTGCGTGGAGCGGTTTCGCCGGATACCTGCGTTACATGCCCTGCGAGATGTTCGCCGTATCGCTGCGCGGTGAAATGTTCGACGACACCGACGGGTCGCGCACGGGTGTTGCGCAGAAACTCACGGGCATCACGGTGACACCCGAGTACCGGCCCGCGAAGGGACTCGTGATACGTATGGATCTTCGTATGGACACGTCCGATAAAACCGTCTTCCAGAAGGCGGGAGAATACACCGACTCACAGACGACGATCGGTCTTAATCTGCTGTACGTGTACTAGTGGGGGTATGGTACGGCCGGCCGACGGCGCGGCCCCCGTCACGTTCTGTGTGACGGGGGCTTTTTTTTCGCCGTTCACCGATCCGATGCGTCATTCACCGACACGCGTGAAACTTCGCGGGCCATTGTCTGTAGATTCGGGCAGATACCACGCAACACAACCCGGAGGTTCATATGCGCAGTTCACATTCATTCAAACACCACCGCGGCAAAGTCCTGACCGGCGTCCTGATCATGGCCGCGGGCGTCTTGCTCCTGCTGTCCAATTTCCGCCTGCTTGACATCGGCTCCGTCTGGAGCTACTGGCCGCTGATCATTGTGGCCGTCGGACTTGACAAGCTCGTGACCGCGGCCAATTCCAAACAGCGCGGCGAGGGCGTGTGGCTCACCTTTGTCGGCGGCTGGCTGCTCGTGTCTGTGCAGCATATTTTCGGCCTGACCTTCGGCACCTCATGGCCGATACTGCTCGTCGGCTTCGGCATCGGCATGGTGTGGCGGGCGGTCGAGAAGGCGCGCGAATCGCAGAGAATCGAAGCGGAGTACGGCAATGGAAACTAAACGACACCCCGCATGGGGAGCTCAGGCCATCATCGGTGTATTTATCGTGGCGATCGGTCTGCTCATCACCCTCGACAATATCGAAGTCATGAACGCGGCCGCCTGGCTGCGGTTCTGGCCCCTCGTCTTTGTGGCACTCGGCGGTTTCATGACATTACGCGCCGACACCGCGGGCGCCCGCGTCTGGGGCGCTGCGGTCGCGTTGATCGGTGTGCTCCTTGTCGCCCGGAATTTCGATTGGTTGTCCTTCAGCATCATGGGACTCTGGCCTTTGGTGCTGATTCTGATAGGCGGCGGCATCGTCATGCGCAGTATGCGCAGCGCGCGCGGAATATCGAGCGCGCAGGAGGCGTCCTCTGTGCTGAACGGACTTGCCATCATGAGCGGTTTTAATCGATCCGTTACAACACACGACTTTCAGGGCGGCGAAATAACGGCGATCATGGGCGGCGCCGAAATCGATCTGCGCGGCGCCACTATCACACGCGGCGAAGCCGTGCTCAACGTGTTCGCGTTCTGGGGCGGCGTGGAGCTGCACGTGCCGCACGAGTGGAACGTGCAGGTTGTCGCGATTCCCATTCTCGGCGGCTTCGAGGATAAAACCCAGAGGCCCTTGCAGCCGGGCGCACCGCGTCTCGTTGTGCGCGGCTACGCAATCATGGGCGGCATGGAAATTCACAACTGATCCATGCACCCTCTCCTGGGAAACCGCAGCGCCCTGCTCTTTGCGCTCGCCGTGTGGCTCGCGGCGGGCGCGGGATTCGGGGCGCTCCTCGCGCTGGCGGGGATCGTGTCGTGGAAGCTCGGACTCGCGCTCGCTCTGCCGCTGTTTCTCGTCTATAGTTTCGTCTGCCTGTCCCCGTGGTACATCTGCAGGTCGCTCCCGCTTGACGAGGGGATGCCGCTCCGCTACATCCTTGTGTACACCGGATCGGCTTTGGGTTCGGCGGCGATCTGGCTCGGCATGGGCGGTGTGTGGTCCTACGCTCTGGGGGAAATGTTCGGCGCCGTCGGCGCCGTCGACGCCTACCGCGCGGCGCTCCCTGCATGGGGCGGCACAGGGGCGTTGCTCTACATCGGCTCGATCGTCGCGCATTACCTGCTGCTGTCGATGCGCGCCGCGCGCGAAACCGGGCAGCGCGCGCTCGAACTCGGCATGCTGGCGCGCGAGGCCGAACTGCGCGCGCTGCGAAGCCAGGTCAATCCGCACTTCCTGTTCAACAGTCTGAACTCGATCAGCGCGCTCACGACACGCGACGCGGCGGCCGCACGCGAGATGTGCCTGCTGCTCGCCGAGTACTTCCGCGGGAGTCTCGCGGCAGGAGGACGGGAAACACTGCCCCTGCGCGAAGAACTCGCGCTGCTCGACGAATTCCTGGCCATAGAGCGCGCGCGTTTCGGCGAGCGGCTCCTCGTCGAGCGCGCGATCGATCCGGCCGCGCTCGACTGCGCGGTGCCCGCCCTGCTGCTGCAGCCGCTGGCGGAGAACGCCGTCAAACACGGCATCGCGCACCTGGTGGACGGCGGTGTCATCGCCGTCTCCATCACACGCATGGGCGTCACGCTGCGCATCGAGATACGGAACGATCTCGATCCCGAGGCCGTGCCGCGCGGCGGCACGGGTTTGGGACACGCGATCATCCGGAACCGGCTGCGTCTGCTCTACGGCGGCGGCGCGCAGTTCGACACGCGTGTCGGCGACACGTCGTATATTGCCCGCATATCACTGCCCTGTCCCGAGGCCGCCGCGTGAACGGAGAATCGGATACTCTTATCCGCTGTATTGTCGTCGACGACGAGGAACTCGCGCGCGCACTCGTCCTCGAATACCTGGCGCGTCACGACGACATCCGTGTCGTCGCCGAGTGCGCGAACGGTTTCGACGCGGTGAAAAGCATCACCGAACTGGCGCCGGATCTTGTGTTTCTCGACGTGCAGATGCCCAAGCTGACCGGCTTCGAGGTGCTCGAACTTCTCGGCGAACCCTGCCGCATCATCTTCACGACTGCCTACGACCAGTACGCCGTGCGGGCCTTCGAGGTGCACGCGGTCGACTATCTGCTCAAGCCCTTCTCGTCGGCGCGCTTCGACGCCGCGCTCGACCGCGCGCGCGCGGCCATCCGTGCCGACAAACCGGCCGACACTCCCGCACTCGCGCGCGACGTGCGCGCGGAGAGGGCTCCGCTCGACCGCCTGCTCGTGCGCGACGGATCGCGCGTGTTTGTGATTCCCGTCGACACGGTCGACTATATCGAGGCGCAGGACGATTACATCTGCATACACGCGGGCGGAAAACGCCACCTCAAGCAGGAGCGCATCGCGCGCATCGAGGAACACCTCGATCCCGCGCGCTTCGTCCGCATCCACCGATCGTTCATCGTCAATCTCGCGCGCATCGCGCGCATCGAGCCATACACAAAGGACAGCCGCGTCGCGGTGCTCGTCGACGGACGCACCCTGCCCGTCAGCCGCAGCGGCTTCGACCGGCTCCGCGGCCTCACATCCTGATCACTCACAAGGACAGCACCATGCACTCCCTCACAAGCGCCATCGGCCTCTCCATCGAATGGATTCAACCGAAGGCGCTCGCCCGCGCCTTCGAACTGACCGACGGGACGCGCACCTTCGCGACGTTGAACTTCGAGAAACAGTTCGGTTCGCTGGGACGCGCCGAAACCAGCGACGGTGTTTTCACCATGAAACGCGTCGGCTTTTTCAACACACACGTCACACTCCGGCGCGACGGTTCCGACACCGACCTTGCGACGTATCATCCGCGGTGGACCGGATCGACCGGTGAACTGCGCTTTCCCGACGGTCGCATGTACCAATTCAAATCCGCCAATTTCTGGGGCACGCAGCACCAGGTGACGGATGCGCAGGGACGCGTACTGCTGACGCTGAAGAGCGGCGTCGAGGATTCGCATTTTTCCGACATCTTCAAGATACAGGCGCGGCTGGATCTCGACACCGCGCTCCGCAATAATCACGATATTGCACAGCTCGTCGTGCTCGTCTGGTACATCATGCTGCTGCAGCACGCGGATTCCGCCGCAGCCGGAGCAGCAGTCTCGAGCTGAGCCGTCTTCGGCGCACGGAGCAATTGCTTCGAATACCTCTTTCTCGGATATTGAGGGATTACGCTGGCCATCCCCTCAATGAGGAAGACCCATGGGAACGAGTTACCCCTCTCGCCCGTCGGCGCTACACACATGAGACGATTCGGAGCAGACCTCGCACGCGGCTCGCTGCGGTATGCGCTCTGCGCCTCTGTCCTGTTTCTCATGGCCGTCGCGACCGCATGGACACAGAAATCCACCAAGTCGCTGCGGTTGCGTCGCGCTCCTTCAGCCATCGAAATCGACGGACGCATCGAATCCGCCTGGATGGCGGCCGATTCGGTTGCGGACTTCGAGCAGTTCCAGCCCTATCACGGCAAGCCCCCCTCGCGGCGCACCATCGCCAAAGTCCTTGCGACCGACGAGGCGTTGTACTGCCTCATGCTCTGCGAAGACGATCCGGCAAACATCCAGACCAACACGGGCGTGCTCGACGACTACGGCGGCGACGTGGTGTCGCTGATGCTCGACACCTTCGGCGACAAACAGACGGCGTACAAATTTGCGGTCTCGGCCGGCGGCGTGCGCGGCGACTGCCGTCTGCTCGACGACGCGCGCAACCGCGACTACGCGTGGGACGGTGTGTGGTTCTCGGCCGCGCGCACATACGGCTGGGGCTACGCGGTGGAAATGCGCATCCCTTTCCGCTCGATACAGTACGACGGTTCACTCACCGTATGGGGACTCGATTTCGACCGTTGGCGGCCCACCGATGGCGAGGACATCTACTGGTGCGCGTATCAGCAGAATGAGGGACAGCGCATCTCGCGTTTCGGCACTCTGCTTCTCGACGAGATTCGTCCTACCGCGCACGGTTTGGGCTTGGAGTTTTATCCCGTGGGCTTGTTAAAAGCACATCGTATTGAATCGGGTGCAATGAAGGTGGATCCGGATGCGGGTCTCGACATCTTCTACAATCCCTCGAAGACGCTCACCTTCCAGCTTACAGCCAATCCCGATTTTGCACAGATCGAAGCCGATCCCTTCGAGTTCAACATCTCGCGGTACGAAACTTATTACAGCGAGCGCCGGCCCTTCTTTACCGAGGGCAACGAGGTGTTCATGGCCTCGGGCAAACAACGGAACAGCGGATTTTATTCGCCGCTCGAACTCTTCTACTCGCGCCGCATAGGCCGCATTCTTCCCGACGGCAGCATGATTCCATTGAGTGTCGGTGCAAAGGCCTTCGGGCGCTGGGGCGATGTCGAGTACGGCGGTTTTGTCGCGCGCGCGGCGGAGCAGGAATACGGTGCCGACACGGCCGTGAACGTGGTGCCCGGCACGACCTATGCGGCGGGCCGGGTGAAATCCAGCGGCTCCGAAAAATTCAGCATCGGCGCGCTCGCCGTGGGTGCAATGACTGGCGACAAAACCAATGCAGTTCTCGACATCGACGGGGTGGTGCGTGATGCCGACTGGCAGCTCGCCTGGCAGCTCGCGCGCTCGCAGCGAGAGAACAAGGGCGACTACGCCGCATCGGCGGGATTTACACTCACGAAGGAACACTGGGCGGCGGCGGTCAAGGCGCGAGCGATCGGCAATCGCTTCGACATCGATGACGTCGGCTTCGTGCCCTGGCGTGGCCTGAGCGACATCGTCGCGCTCATTGGTCCGCGCTGGTACTTCGAGGAAGGATCACTTCGCGAATTGAGCACATACGGGGGGGGCTCCGCTACGTATGAACACGCGGATTTATACACGGATCGGAAACTGCTCGCCGGATTCAACATGCAGTTCCGTTCGAATTGGGGTGGCGAATTCAACTTCGAGGCAGGCAGATCCCGAGATAGTGTGTTCGAATACACATCCTCGGCGGCAAGTCTCGCGACCTGGTTCTCGATATCGCCAAAATGGAGCGCGGCTTTCTGGAGCGAGTTCGCCCACACCTACAACTTCCGGCGCGGCTATGAGGGCGATTTCTTTCGAGGTGAACTTGAAGCGAGTTGGCGGCCATGGGACATGCTTCAGGTTGGATCATCGTTCCAGGGATTTGTGGAATGGGATCCTGACCGGCATATCGAAGATATCACATGGAACACGAGGCCCTTCCTCTCGTTCATACCCGTAAACGACTTGAGCATTTACGCGTACGTCGACATCTCGTACATCGATTACCACTCGTCGATGATGACGGACCGGGTGGAACAAATACTCGCGGGGCTCCGCTTCGCCTGGCAGTTTCTTCCAAAAAGCTGGCTCTACCTCGCGATCAATGAAGTGCAGCAGCGCGGGGAGTTCGCACTCAGTCCGCTCACTGTGCGCGATAGGGCGGCCGTGCTCAAGCTCAAATACCTGTACTACCTGTAGGCCGGCGCGTGCTGCGCCGCCCGTGATTCCGGGGCCCGCGGTAACTTACAGTGTTCCCTGTTTGTCATTGCTATAATCTGATCCTTCCCGCCTCCGTGTTGGGGCAATTTCCTTCCACTCGAGTCTCGGAACCTCTCTATGCAGCGACGGACACACGTGTCTGCTATTCGTGCAGACATCCATCACGCCCGTGTTTGGCCCACGGCTGTTCTCGTGCTGCTGCTCGCGGCCTGCGCATCGCAGTCCGTCCGCGCGCAGGCGTATCCAGGTTACACGCTGTTCAATGCAACAAACAGCAAGACGACCTACCTCATCGACATGCAGGGTTCACCGGTGCATACCTGGACGAACGCGCTCTCGGGTGGATATGCCACGTATCTCCTCGAGAACGGACTGCTGCTTCGGCCCGCGCTGAATCCGGGCAATCAGCTCAACGTGCCGGCCGGTTCGGGGCGCATACAGAAGATCGACTGGAACAGCAATGTGGTGTGGGAGTACACGTACTCGAGTTCGAAATACCTGATGCATCACGATGTGGAGCCGTTGCCCAACGGCAACGTGCTGCTGCTTGCCTACGAAGTGAAGACCGCCTCCGAGGCATCCGCGGCCGGGAGGCAGACCGGTGTCACAATGTGGCCCGAACATATCGTCGAAGTGCAGCCCATCGGTTCGAACGGAGGAAACATCGTATGGGAGTGGCATGTATGGGATCATCTCGTGCAGGACAAATTCCCGACACGCGCGAATTACGGCGTGGTGGCACAGCATCCGGAACTGATCAACATCAATCTCGGGACGGTGAGTTTCGGGGGCGACTGGATGCACGCCAACGCCGTGAGCTACAATCCCGACCTCGACCTGATTGCCATTTCCTCGCATTACTTCAACGAAGTGTACGTTATCGACCACGGTACCACCACCGCGGAAGCCGCAGGCCACAGCGGCGGCAAACGGGGAAAAGGCGGCGACATCCTGTACCGCTGGGGCAAACCCTCGAATTACGGAGCGCCGGGCAGCACAGTGTTCGACGTGGTGCATTGCGCGTGGTGGATACCCTCGGGCCTGCCTGGCGCAGGACATATGCTCGCCTTTAACAACCGCAATACCGCGCGCGCATCAACGATCGTCGAGCTGACGCTGCCTATGGACGGAAGCGGCAACTTCACGCTAGCGCCGGGCACGGCCTACGGACCGACCGCGCCCTCGTGGACATATTCGAACGGCTCGACCTTTTTCTCCGCGCATCTCGGAGGCAATCAACGCCTGCCCAACGGCAATACACTCATCACCGAAGCGACGTCGGGGTATCTGTTCGAAGTCAGCGCGGCTGGGAACGTGGTCTGGCAATACCAGCACCCTCAGGAAATCGCCCGGTCGCTACGCTATGGTGTAGATTATCCGGGACTCTCGGCCATGCGCGACGAGGTCACCATCCAGCAAAACACACCGTGCTGTTACACCATGTCGGTGAAGAACGGGAACATCGCGGGGAAAGTGATCAACGAATTGCTCATCGAGGTCGCACCCGGCGCGACAATACAGAGCGGCGCGACCGCGCCCCCCGGATGGACGGCCACGCTTCTCAATCCGCGCCTGCTGAAATACAGCTCACCGGGAGGGGTGAATCCGGGCGCAACACTCGGAGGCTTCGGTCTGTGTTTCGACGGCGAGACAGGGGCGGTGGACGCCACGTGGAAAACGCAGAACAGCGGCACCGTTCTGGCGAGCGGATCGTGGCCGCTCACCACCGCGTGTATCGGACCCGACTCGGTCTCCGTTAACACGGGGATCAGCGACCGAAAAACCTGCACCTATGAATGGACATTAAAGAACCGCAATGGTGCAAAACGTCCTCTCTCGGGTTTCGAGCTGTCGATCCTTACGCCGGGATATGAATGGGCCGAAGTCACATGTCCGACGATCGCGGGATGGAACGGTACGCTGCTCTCGGCCACACGTGCGCGATACGCTGCCACGGCGGGCATGGAACTCGCCACGGCCGGATTGCTGGAGCCCTTCATCACGCGGCTGCGGCCGCCTTCGGGGGCGAGTCCCGTCGCGGTGGAATGGAGCAGTTGGGACGGCGGTACACTCGTGACACGCGACACACTCAGGCTGATCTGCAGCCGCGAGGCGCCCATGTGCGACAGCGCTTCGCTGGTGAACGAGTCTCAGACCGCTGCGCGCTGTACCTTCGATTTCCGTCTCGACAATCTGCATACGCCGTCGGGTCCGCTGCACGCGCTGCGCCTGCGGCTGCTCACCCCCGGAGCCGTGTTTCTTCTCGGAGGGGGATCAACACGCGCCGACACAAACGTGTTCGATCTCACCGCCAGCCCGCTGGCCTCGGGCGCAACACGAAGCTTCCCCTGCGTGGTCGACGCCGCCGCGGCGACGGGTCCGGTGCGTATGGCCTGGGAAAGTTACGCCGGAGGCGCGGTACTCTGCAGCGGCCAATTCGATCTTGCCTGCCTGCCGCCGCCGAAACCGACGTGTGACGAGTACTTTGACTCCAAGCTGATCGATTGCGACTACACGACGGGATTCAATAACGCGCACACACCCGTCTCCGATGTAGACGGCTACCGCCTCCGTCTGCTCACGGCCGGCGCCTCGTTCGCGGGCATCACGCCTCCCGCGGGGTGGACCGTGACCTCAAGCACTTCGACCACGGTCGAGTTTCATGCCGCTTCAGCGATCGCGAATGGTGGCAGCGCCGGCGATTTCCGCTTTACGCTCACACCTCCCGCGGCGAACAGTCCCGTACGTCTCGAGCGCTGCACCCGGTTGGGGACCACGGACGTGTGTCCCGACACCGTCACCCTGCAATGTGCGCCATTCGTGAAACTGCACGACCGCCTGAACTGTCTTGTCGACGCCTCGGCATGTGAAACACGGTTCGGTTTCGAAAACCGGCATACACCCGTCTCGCGTGTCGACCGGCTCAGCGTCACAGTTCTATCGGCGGGCGATACGATACTCGCCGCGTCTCCCGTCTTCGGATGGGTGGTCGATTCCCTCCTGCCCACACGCGTCATCTTCCGCCACACCGGCGGTGGGATACCGAACGGACAGGGCGCCGGCAATCTCGCCGTATCGTTCCTGCCCGGTGCGGACGACCGCGTGTCCTTCCGCTGGTGCACAATGTTCGGAAACACCGTTCTCGACTGCGCCGATTCAATCCTTTTCTGTACACGCATCGAACGGCGCTGTGATTCACTCGGCGTGTTGCCCACAGCCACCGCCTGCAGATTCGTGACGAGTTTCATGAACCTGAGGCAGCCCGCCGCACTCGTCGACGGCGCCGTGGCGCGCATCACCACACCGGGCGCCACGCTCGTGCAGGCGTCGGCACCGGGGGATTGGACGATCACGGCGCAGGACGGCTCGCATGTCGTGTTCCGGCACAACCGCGGCGGCATTACTGGCAACACGGGGCAAACCGGATTCGCGCTCACGCTGGCGCCGCCACCCGGCGCAACACGCATCGCCCTCCAATGGTGTACCACCTCCGCGGGAGGTGATCCCTGCTGCGATTCGATGGTCGTGGAGTGCGAGAAAAAGATCGAACTATCCGATACTCTCGTGTTTGTACCCGACACGGCACGGCCGTGCTGCGGACGACTGATGCTGCTCAACAGGCATACACCCCTCTCGGCCGTCACCGCCCTCGAGGTGCGCACACTTACGGCGGGCGTGCGTATCATGACGTCACACACAGGCACACCCGCCGGCTGGCTGCCCGCCTCAACGCCGCTTGTCGTTTCATGGACGGCAAGCGGAGCGGGCCTGGCGCCGGGCGCGCAGCTCGACAGTTGCGCAGTCTGTTTCGACAACACGGCGATTGCACACGCCGATTTCCGCATCGGCTGGGAAAGCCGCGACGCGATACACACGACCGGCGCGGATTCGCTGCTGCTCGCGTGTACGGGCACGGTCGAAGCGCGGCTGCCCGCCGCGCTGCCGCTGCGCGCAACGCTCGACCAGAATTACCCGAACCCGTTCACGGGCAGCACCACCATCGTCTACGGCATCGAGCGCACGACCGATCTGCGTCTCGAGATTGTGGACGTCTCAGGCGCCGTGTTACGCACGCTCGTCAGCGGCGAGAGGGCTCCGGGCAGGTATCTGGTGGAGTGGAAGGCCGAAGGTCTCCCCTCGGGCGTATACGCGTGCCGTCTGCGCACACGCGACCTCGTACTCTCACGCGTGATGGTACTCGCGCGCTAAGACGTATCGCGGAACTTACTCGTAGCGGGCGCGTCGGTTTTTCCGGCGCGCCCGTTCACGCAGAATGCGGACGAGAAAACGCGGAATGCCGAGCAGATAACGGCGCCACAGTCTGCGTGGTTCGAGCAGGAGGCGGTGCAGCCACTCGAGGCCAAGCGCGCGCATGAGACGCGGGGCACGGGCTCTGCGACCGGACAGGAATTCGAGTCCCGCTCCCACCGCCACAATCACCGGCACATGCAGCACATCGCGCCAACGCTCTATCCATTGAAATTGCAGCGGCGAGCCGAGTCCGACAAACAGCACGTCGGGAGAGGCTGCATTCACGGCGTCTGCCGGACCTGCATCGTCGAGGCGCAGAAGACCCGCGGCGCCGTGTATGCGTTCAGAGGATAATTGGCTCCATTTTTCCCTCAATGATGCGCGAAGACGGCGCTGCGTCTCGTCGTCGCCTCCCAGGAAATAATACCGCACATCCGTGGGTGGGAAAGACCGCAGCATCGCGACATAGAGATCCGTACCGTTGACCCGGCGGGCGGCGACACCCGCCCCGATCCTGAGCCCGAGCACACTGCCTATCCCGTCGGGATGCACGATGTCGCAGCTATTGAGTGTCACGCGGAGCGCGTCATCGTCCTGTGCCTGCAGCAGGATGGAAAAATGCGGACCCGCGATAACACAACGCGTCCGTGTCGCGATCGCCGCTGCCACGCGCTCGAGAATTGCGGCCTGCTCAAGCAGGTCGAGCCGGACGCCGCACAGATGCGCCGCGGCCGGCGAGGGGTCCACATCCCGGGAGTTCATCGCGCCTCGTGCGGATGGGGGGGAAAGACGGGGGCGTTCGGCGGTACACAGACCGGCCGAAATACGTGTGCGTTTAGTCGGCGGTTTCGTCGTCCGCGTCGGTCTCTTCGCCCTGCTCATGACCGAACCAGCCGAGCAGCAGCGACATGAGCATCACATGATTCTTGTCCTGATCCGGTAGGAAGGTGCCTTCGAACTGCTCCTCCGCGTGTTCTTCCGACATCGTGTTCCAGCCGATCTCGCCGCGCTCGTCGAAAGGTTTTTCCACCGGCTCGTATCCGAGCAATTGCAGTTTTGCGGCGACGAGTCCCTTGAGCACGTCCTGATCCTCGAACCAACGTTCCAGGAGTGCGCGCGCGAGATCGGCCGAAAGATTGGCTTCGTCCGACAACACGGGCACGATCATAACATTCGGCGCCCGGTTGAGGTAGCGGAAGCCCTTCAACTGGTGTTTGCCGGTCGACATGCGGCAGAGCGCGTCTTTATCCTTCTCCAGCGCGGGGCGGATGATGGAGTAGCGGAACTCGCGGTCTTCCATCAGTGCGAACACGGCGTTGGCGGGGTGGCGGATGATCTCTGTCTCGGGGGTGCTCATGATTTTCCTCGAATTGAACATCAAACAATCATGGAAGATACGAAAATCGCGCCCATTTCCGATTCGGCCGCCGATCGCCGTCACGTCCCCTTAGGGCACATAAGAATAATGCCGGCAAGTCCACTGCGAAAGCGGCGGACGCTCTTGACATCATATTAAGATACTCTTATCTTCATCTTTGGCATTTCTCTTACGGGTTTATCTATTCGGCCTCATGCCCCGCCGGGGCGCGAGTATCGTTTGCGTTGCACCTGCCACGAGGTTCGTATGCGCACCTATCTTCTCCTTGCAGTCTGTCTCTGCACCTTCATTCCGACACTCCTGGCACAGGATGCGGAAAGACCGGCGAAGGTGAATGCCGAGAATGTCAAACTGCGGGCTCAGCCATCGGCCAAGGCACGGATTGTCGCCACGTTGAAAAAAGGCGGCGAAGTCTCGGTGCTGGAACAAAAAGCCGAATGGAGCCGGGTCCGCGCGGGGAAAAACACCGGCTGGCTCGAATCGTCGCGCCTCGACATGTCCGCCTCCGGCGAAGTGCCGGGCAGCACACCCGCTGCAGAGGCAGGCAGGGCTAGATTCGATCCGTACGTGGATCAGCCGGTTCCTGATCTCGCGGAGGTGCAGCCCGTGGCCATGAACACCGGACTAGACGGCGCGCTGCTGCTCGAGGCCCTGGTGACACAGAGCGGAGCGCAGATGCGTTCGTACCCCGGCTCGCAGGCGCCCGTGTTGCAGGCCTTGCCGGAACGTGGCGTTGTGCTTGTTGTGGAGCGCAGCGACCGCTGGATCAAATGCGAGTATGAAGGACTCACCGGCTGGGTGGAACGCGAGAAGCTGACGCTGCGCGGCACACGCCCGACCGCATCCGCGTCCGCTTCCGCAGCCAGATCCGCTCGCATCGATGATGAATTGCACACGACGGTAGAACGTCTGGATGACGAGGGATTGAAGAAGGCCTCCGCGGCGGCGGTCGAGGACGAACGGCGTCTGCGCGCAAGTCTGGCGGCACTCGATACACGTTCACAGCGAGACGACGGAAGCGACGTGGCCGGATTGTCGGCCTCGGGTGAACACTTCCTGCGCGGGCTGCAGACCGATGCGTCACGGCTCGGCACCGCCTGCGCCGACCTGGAGGCGCTCGCGGAACACGCGCCCAGCGAGTCCGACCGCAACGCCGCGCGCTTCATCGCCGACGCGGGACGCCGGACGCTCGAGAATTACCGCCAGAGTGTGGCGCGCGCGCAGTCGGCGCCTCCCAGCACAACACTGCTGTACGGGGGAAATATTTCCGCGGCCATCGGATCCCACACACGAACGGCCGTGTACGAGTACAAATCATCGGTACCGACGGTGCAGGCGTCCGCATGGATGAATACACCGCAGTATGGCAACTTTCGCGGACGGCTCGACTGGACCGACGACGTCGTGACCACACGGTTCACACGCCTGAATACGGGACTCGACTGGCGGCTGCCGCAAGGCACGCATCAGTGGAACGCGCGCGTGAACTTCTTCCGCTACGACGACCAGATTCCCGTCAACACCTACGGCCTGATCGATCTCCAAGCGGGCTGGGAACAGTTGCGGCAACAGGGTCCGGCCTGGTTTGCACGCGCGATGTACCAGGGCAAATCTTTCTCCGAAACACAGCCGCAGGACTTCTCGGCCGTGAGTCTCAACGCGGGTCTGCGCACCATGGCCCCGTATGGACAGGCCTTCGAGCTGAATATGCTCAACCGCTATCAGAGCAGCGAGGACATGGGTCTGAATTTCAACATGGTCACGGCCTTCGCTCTCTGGCGCAGTGAATCCGGTTTTTCGATCCGGCCCGCCTACGAGGGATACATGACCCTCGCCGATTCGAACGGCGCGTTCCTCAACTACCACCGTCCCGGACTCGAGCTTCGTTGGTCCAAAGCCACGGGCATCACGGACTACGGCGCGCGCATCGATTACCGCTACCACCCCGATGCAAGCAATCTTACCTACGGCCAGGCATCGCTGTTTGCAGGCCATCACACACGGGAATTAACCGGCACGCAGTGGGATGCCCTGCTGCTGTTCCAACAGAACAACGGCACGCTGAATCCCAGCTACATGCAGGCCAATGCCGACGCGCGGCACACCGCCGGCACATTCTTCCTCGGGCTCAATGGCGTTGCACGCTATGTGCTGGCCGAGAGTGCCGATTCGCTCTCGCAGCATTTCACCGACCTGTACCTGAATCCCGGCGTCATCATCACCATTGCCACGGTTCGGATCGAGGCGGGTCCCTTTATCGGCACGACGCTGTTTCTCAACAACAAGACGCGGTCGATCAAGGACAATCTCAACAACAGCGCCCGCACGGGGGTAAGTCTGCACGCTCTGGCGAGTTTCGAGTCGCGGGTGAACGTCCGCGCCTGGGCCGAGTACGAACGCGCCTTCCACTTTATCGAGGATCCCTACGCCGGGCGCAAACGTTCGCCCATGCGGCTGCGTCTCGGCGCGGAGGCGAACGTGGTGGTGGTCGGCTCGCTGAGCGTGTTCGGGCGCGCGCAGTACTACAGTCTCGACAACGACACACGCATACAGATACAGTTGCCGGGCGGCACGCGCGACCGCGACAAGATCGACGACACGCTGCTTCTTGTGGGACTCCGATATGCCATGTAACTCCGCAGCCGGCCCGCGCACACGGGTGATGATCTGCATGCTCTTTGCGTGTATCGTGGCGAGCGCATGCAATTCCGACGACGCGACATCACCGGGCACGAGCACACAATCCACCGCGTCGTTTATCCTCAACGGCGGTACGTACTCGAACACCGCAGTCGAACTGCGCGACAACACACACGGCATCTGGCGCATCAGTGCAAACGGGCGCCTGCTCGGGGTGCTCGACTGCCTGGGCACTTTCGGCGCAACATCGTCGAAACGTGTGGTGTTCACCGTCGTCCTGCCTGTGTCGACTCCGGGCACACACACATGGATCGATCCGAAGGGTGCGGTGCTCTCGGCATCGGGCGTGTTTCTGGACGTCTACGATCAGGGCCAGAGCGCGCGCAGTTACACCGCCGTCGAGGGCAGCAGTGTGATCACGCAGGTGGCCGACAAGGGCGGCCAGGTCGTGGGTACATTCTCGGGCCTGCTCCGCTCGTCCTCCGACGGCAGCATCATCACGATATCGAACGGCGCGTTCTCGCTGACACGCCTGTCAGACCAGTAAACATGCACATCCTACCACGCGGCACCTTGTCGGAGCATCCCATGACACCACGCGCAGCGATTCGACTCACCCTTCCCGCGTTTCTCGTCTTCGCGAGTGTGTGCATCGTCCCCTTCGCGCAAGCCCAGAAAGACCGCACCATTCCCCTGCACGCGGAGGCGATAGTCTCGAACGTCGTGCAGGAGAAGGGGCACACCTTTGTCGGGAAGGGATCCTGGATCAATGAAACACATAAAACCTTCAAGCCGGGCTCCTCGGATCTGGATCTGGATTACATCCCTGATACTCCGAAACCGACGGATCCTGCCGCCGCAAAAAAATGGGAGCGGCAGGTACTCGAGAAGTGGAAGGAAGCGCAGCGGGATCTCGTCACCAGGATCAAATCGCAATACCCGCCCGACAAGGCGCGCCAGATGCTCGAGAAGATGAACGTCTATCCCCCGCGCGAGCTGATCGACGATGTGAAGGACGGTGCGGAAGCGCTCGATCGTTTTAAGAAGATGAACTCCGTGCCGAATCTCGCGGCAGTCGACGACATCGCCACGGGCGCGGTAAACGGAGTGGACGCCATCGATCCGAACCGGCTCAAGAACGTGACGGAAGGACTCTACGGTCCGGATGCCTCACGCTGGATTCATCAGGACAATCTCAGTCCGGAAAACGGCAGGGTGTTCTACAAGGATCCGAAAACCGGCCGCGCCATGAGCAGCCGTTTCGTCGATCCCGGATCACTGGACGGCAACGGGGTGAAATTCACGGCGAAAGGATCGGCAAACGTCTCCAGCCAGTTCATCGACAAAATCTTCGACGATTTGCGCTCGGGTGATCCGCGGAAGGCCACAAAGCAGCTCGACCGCCTGAAGAAGGAATTGCAAATCCTCAAGAACAAATCGGGCGTGAACATCGACATCTCCGACATCGACGATGCCTTGAAGGCCGGCGACATCGGCAAGGCGAAGGACATTCTCGCGGGCGCCAAGCTGCGTTGCGAGATGATACGCCAGGGGGGCGGCAAACTCTCGATCCTCGAGGAGATGCTCGAGAAGGGCGGCAAGGCCTCGGCCAAGCTCATGGACGCGCTGTCGAAGGTGCCCGTGGACAAGATCGTGACCGTGGTGAACGGCCTCTTCATCACCTTCCAGGCCATACAGATGGGCGCCGACCTTAGCAAGGGCGATTACGCAAAGGCGCTCGTCAATCTCGGACTCGCGGTGTCGCCTGCTGCCATCGCCATTCTCGGCACTCTGACCAACGAGATGCTCGAGGCCGCGAAGGAGCTGGGCTTCAACCTTGTGGCGGGACGGCAGGAATGTATGGACATGCTCTCGGGCATCTATCCCGATAATCCGGTCAAGGCCGACACCAAGGGTGGCGACGATATAAACATGGGTGTGCTGCTCCTGCGTTACGCTGCCTGTGAGGAGGACAAACTCGCCGCAAAGATCCGCGAACACGCGAAGGAATCGTCCGACAAACCGAACGTGGTCGCCATCAACGAGGCGAAATGTCTGAATTCGATTATTCCCGCCTGGCAGGAAGCACGCGCGCAGAACGGTGAACAGTTCAAGTCCCTTGCCTCGGCGATCGGGATATCCGTCGCGGCGAAGGTGGTCGAAGAGAGGAAGCCGAACGAGGGTGCCGACGACCTGACCATCTTTCAGAATCTGCGTGATGAATTCATGCAGCGGGCGGGCGAGGCCGATCGTGCCGCGGGCGATGTGAGCCAGTATGTCGCCGCGTTTCAAAATGCCATCGGAGCAAAGGATGCTCCGCCGTGCAAGAATCCTTCGGTCGCGTATTTCTATCGTATGGCGAAAAACAGCTTTGAGGATTACAGCCGCGCGGTGAGCCGCATGGCGGAACTCGAGTACCGCATGCAGATCCGTATGACCGCCCTGCGTCAGGGTGTGAAAGCGCCGAAGGATCCGATCGAACCACCCGCGCCGGGCAAGACCGTGCGCGCGTCGGTCGTGTACAGCGGCAATTCGTTCCAGTCGGCCAAACCGCAGCTCGACGGCTACGCGCGTATGGTATGCGGCGAGGGCGGCTACACCTTCGTCCGTGTCCTTTGGTACCTCGATGGAAACGAATTGTCGACGACGGGACTCGAATCCGTGGACATCGAGGAAGTGGAGGCGGGACCGCACAACATCGAATGCCTGCTGATGATGCATCCCTACGGACCGAAGGACGCCTCTCTCGAAGGTCTCGGTTACAAGGCCGAAATCATCGGGGGCACACGCATCACGTTTCCCGAGCTGCCGCCGGATGAGAGCGACAAACAGGCGGCCGCGCGCAAGGCGGCGATCGACAACATCGAAACCGTGCAGCTCCCGCAGATCGTGGCCGCGCTCTCGGAAAAAATCGAGCGCACGTCATCGCTCGGTGAGCAGGTCATGGCGTGCACCGAACAGCTTCGCGCGCACGGATGTGATCTCAACGATGTCGAGAAACTCGGCGAGGACATCGCGCAGAACGGCGTGGATCCGACGACGGTGAACGACGGACTCCGCGAAATCTGCGGCGACGGCCGCGACAACAACGGCAACGGCCTCATCGACGAAGACTGCTCCGGCGGCGGCACGGTGGTCATCACCGTGTGGGACAGCGGCTCGCTTGCCGACGATTCGTTCTCTCTTTCCGTCACGGGTTACGGCAATCTCGGATCCACACCCGCGGGCGGCCAGCGTATCTACTCCATCAATCTCCCGCCCGGCTCCTACACCGCGACACTCACCTGCATTCTCGCTCCCGACAATGCCGGCACGTACACAATCTCCTTCTCCGGCAGCGCCAGCGGCTCAGGCGGCACGGGCTCATTCCCCTACGCGGGATCCTCGGCCACTTTCGACTTCATCGTCCAGTAACAGGAAGTAGGAGCTAGGAGGTAGGAATTAGGAGCTAGGATGTAGGAATTAGGAGCTAGGAGCTGGGAACGAAAGTATAGGATTGGCGGAGTGGAATACTGCTGTTCGCCTGGGCGACTACAAGTACGGTCACTCAACCAAAAATGACCTATACGCTGGTCTCGTCCGTCGTCCATACACCGTCATCAAATAGGAACCGGTCGGCAGATCCCAGATGGGTAGTACAAGCGAACGTGGGATGTTGGCTTCCACCGGTCCGGCGTGGATACTCTGCACGATCGCCCCGGAAAGATCGAGTACGTCGATCCTGATATCGTCCTGTACCACCGGAAGGACTGTCACGTTTAAGGAGCCACGCCCAGGCGAGGGAAAGAGCGCGATGATTCCGTGCTCAAGCGTGAGCGGTGGCCCTGCGACGGAGGTCACAGCATCTTCCAATTCCCTGCCTCCAATCAACCGGCGCAGGAAGAGACCATTCGTATCGATCTCCCAGACGGTGTATGTCGAGTCTGCACGGCAGACGAATGACACCACCAGAGTGCCCCGATTCGTGACGGAAGGGTAATAGAGATTCCCGAGGGCCTGTGAAGGGAGGATGCGATGCAGGCGGTTTGTCAGCATGTCGAACACGCCGAGGAACTGTTTCCCATTGAGCAGGTTGCGACCGCGCTCGTAGAAATCTGCCGCCATGAATCTGCCATCAGGCGAGATCGTGGGATACATTATTTCATCGAGGCCAAGGAATTCCGGTACGGAAACGAGTGAATCCTTTCCACTTTGAACATCGTGTCGGAGATATGTGCCTGGAGGGATATGGATACCCCCGATATAAAACGTCACAAACGTCTTCGCATCGACCTGCCCGTCATCACCAATGAAGCGGCCGAACGCCACGGTGTCCGCCCCATCACTGTTGCCCCGGTACCATTCGCCGGGAGTTTGATAGTAAATATGCTTCCCATCAAAGGACCAATATGGACGCTGGTACGTGATCTGCACGGGCAGAGGCGAGGTGCTGTTGGACTCCGCATCATAGAGATGGTAACTGGTCAGGAGCTTCCGGCCATCCGGCGACCAACGAAGCCATTCGCCTTCGGGTATCATGGCCAGTGTAGTCTTCCGCACAAGATCGTACACCACCACCCCTTGAAAAAAAGGCACCCGGCTTCGCTCATAGAAAAATGCGATTTTTGAATCATCCGGTGATAAGAAGGCGCTTCGCGCGGCGATACCAATCTCGGGGTACGGCCCGACGAGCGAGTCCCACGGAGTCAGTGGTTCCCGATTTCTGCATCCGGCATCCAATGCCTGAAGCGTCGTTGGCTGCGACAGGGAATTTCCCGCACACAACACGGCGAACAGCAGCAGGGCCATCCACGCACGCATCATGATCACCTCCGTACGAGAAATCAGTTCGATATTCGAACTACCAAATTCTGAATCCTAAATTCTGGATTCTGAATTCTGGATTCTGGATTCTCAAAGATACAGATCTTTTTCGCCCTTATCCGTCCTATCGATCATGTCGCGGGTTTTTTCGCGGAGCTTCTCCGGCATCTGCGCGAGTTCCTCCTCGATCATCCGGCGGGCCAGCGTGCGGGTCTCGTCGTCGGCGAACTGATTGGCATACTCCTCGAAAGTCGTGAGCGCGTTGGGCGTGCAAATCTTGCCGATGTTGCCGGACTTCGCCAGATCCATGAAGCGGTCGCCCGTGCGTCCGCTGCGATAACAGGCGGTGCAGAAGCTGGGCATGTAGCCGAGTGATACCACGTCGCGCACAACCTCGTCCATCGTGCGATGATCGCCGAGCTGGAACTGTTCGGCGTGGGCGTCGGCGTCGTGCAGGTAGCCGCCCGGATCGGTGCGCGATCCCGCCGAGATCTGCGAGATGCCGAAGTCGAACAACTCGCGGCGCATGTCGGCGCTCTCGCGCGTGGAGAGGATCATGCCCGTGTAGGGCACCATGAGCCGCAGCACGGCGACCACGTGTTTAAAGTCGTCGTCGCTGACGGTGTGCGGGGAATTGGTGCTGTCGAGCGGCGCGTGCAGCGCGGGTTCGAGGCGCGGAATCGAGATGGTGTGCGGTCCGACACCCTCGAAGTTCTGCTCGAGATGCTGTATGTGCTGCAGCATCGCGAGCACTTCGAAGCGGAAATCGTACAGACCGAACAACACGCCGATGCCCACGTCGTCGATACCCGCTTCCATCGCGCGATCCATCGCGGTCACACGCCAGTCGTAGTCGCGTTTCATCCCCGAGGGATGCACGTGCGCGTAGGTCTCGTGGTGGTAGGTCTCCTGAAAACACTGGTACGTGCCGATGCCGAAGGACTTCAACGTGCGGAAATCTTCGACACTCATGGGCGCGGCATTGATGTTCACGCGCCGTATCCGGTTGCCGTTCCATTCGCCGTCGTACACGGTGGCGATCGCCTCGCCCACATACGAGAGCGGGGCCTCCTTCGGATGTTCGCCCGCGACGAGCAACAGACGTTTGTGACCCTGGCGCAGAAGGAAGTCGACCTCGCGCCGTATCTCGTCCTGCGTCAGCGTGGCGCGCACGAGTTCGTCGTTCTCGCGGCGGAAGGAACAGTACAGACAGTTGTTGACGCAGCGGTTGGTCAGGTACAGCGGCGCAAAAAACACGAGCCGGTTGCCGTAGATGCGCTGCTTGATGGTGCGTGCCGCGAGATGCGTCGCGTCGCGCAGTTCGGGAGTATTTGTGTGCAGCAGCGCCGCGGCGTCTTCCATGCTGAGCCGCGCGCCCGCCAGGGCCGCGTCCACCGCCTCGCGCTGACGCCGTTCATCGTGCACCGCGGGGCTGTCGATCAGCGCGGCTATGGTTGTTTCGTCAATAAAGGTCATGATTATCCGAAAGGTACTGTGGGAAGACCGTCACTCTCCACAACGAAGGAGCCGCGAGGTTTGTTCCATGCGGGGACGGGAGGGCGGAGCCGGGCGGGATTATTCCTCGTCCTCGACATCCGCCTTTTTGAAGGTGCGCGGCATCATGATAAAAAACGCCGTGCCGGGCCGGTCGGGCGTCTGCAGCCGCGAGGGCGACTCGACGTGCACCGTGCCGTTGAATTGATGAATGATCTGTTTCACGATGGAAAGTCCGAGGCCTGTGCCCTCGGATTTTTTCTTCGAGATGCCGGTGCGGTAGAAGTCCTGGAATATTTTATCGATCTCACCCTCGGGGATGCCGATGCCGCTGTCGGCGACCTCGATGCTCGCCAGGCCGTCGATTTCCTTCAGGTGTACCTCCACCGTGCTGTCGTTCTCGCTGTACTTGTGCGCGTTCGAGATGATATTTGCGATGGCAAGTTTGAGCAGTTTCGGTTCGGCCTCGACATGCACGTCGTTCTCGGCGTTGGTCCAGGTCGAGAAACGGATCTTTTTTGCCATGAACAGGATGCGCATCTCCTCGTATATCTCGGAGATGAGGGCCGACAGATTCACATCCTGCACCTCGACATCCGAGGCGAGTTTCACCTGCGACAACTGCAGGATGTCGTTGATCAGCGTGATGGCCCCCTGCAGGCGTACGCGTGATCGTTCGATGGGCCGCTCCATTTCGTCGGACAGTTCGCCGAAGGATTTGTCGAGCAGCATGTTGAGGTAGGTGATCGCCGCCGCGATGGGCGTCTTGAGATCGTGCACCACCGACATCACGTACCGCGACTTGGTCTTCTCGGCCTCCTCGAGCTGTTTGTAGGCGCGCGTGAGCGAGCGTTCACGCAGATACAGTTCCTTCGAGATCGAGTTCGCGAGATAGTTGATAACAAAAAACGTGAAGGCGAAGGCGGCGAACTGCACCGCAATGTATGTGCCGTTGGTGTATTGCGCCGCGGGGAACAGCCCGTGTATCGGATGATGCGCAATCACGCCGCTGAGTTCAAGCAGGGCGCCGCCGAACATCATGCCCAGCACCGCGGCGATGATCAGCGCCACGATGGCCGACGGCAGGATGAGACTCGCGATGATGATGTGAAAAAGATAGAACAGCAGGAACGGTGATTCGACTCCGCCCGTGTAGTATGTGAGCACGAGCAGAGCCACAAGGTCGGCGCTGATCTGTATCAGGGCGAAGTGCAGGCCGTGGAAGGGCGCGAACTCCGCGGGCAGTGTTTTCAGCGCCTGATGCAGGAGCACGTTGTAGAGAAGGATCGCGAGAGTGACAAGCGCCACCGGGATCACGGGGATGCCGAGTTCCGGCAGCAGCACGGCGCCCGCCAGAAACAGGGCCAGCATGATGATGGCGCCGTAGCGCAGAATGATGAGGCGGCGGTTCCGGCTCTTGAGCGCGATCCAGAACTGGTCGAACATGATCCAGCGGGGGGTGAGCGCGAAGGTCCTGGCGTTCATGTCTGAGATCCGTGAGGTGTATTCAGGACATTACGGTGGAGTTTTACCCGCAAGCCGTATAAAAAAAGGGCACATGCCGCGCGCGGCGGCATGTGCCCGATGCGGCGCGGATCAGGCAATATACTTGCCCCGCTCCGTATAATGCGTATGCAGCAGTTTGTGCGAGAGATGACCGCAGGGACCGTCGGTCAGGAACTTCTCGTACAGATATTTCACGTGGGTGTTCTCGTGCGACTTGCGCAACGGGAGCGCCGCGTCCTCGGCGTAAATCGCCTCGGCGCGTTTCTTGCGGATCTCGAGCGAGGTCGGGATCGGCTGACCGCCGCCGCCGATACAGCCGCCGGGGCAGCCCATCACCTCGATGAAATGCACGTCGGTGAGTTCGCCGCGCTTCATGGCGTCCATCACCTGCTTCGCATTGGCGGTGCCGTGCGCGATCATGAACTTGAGTTCCACACCCTCGAGGAAGCTCCATTCGGGCTTCACGTTCTCGAGTTTCACCGACGCCTGGCGCACGCCTTCGAAACCGCGGCACGGCATGATGTCGAGATTCTTGAAGGGCACCTCGCGACCGGTGACCAGCTCGTACGCCGTGCGCAGGGCCGCTTCCATCACGCCGCCCGTGGCGCCGAAAATGAGGCCCGCGCCCGATGCTTCACCGAACGGATCGTCGAAGTCCGACGGCGGCAGTTCGGGGAGCTTCAGACCGGCTTCCTTGATCATCTGCGCAAGTTCGCGCGTCGTCAGGCCGTAGTCCACGTCCTTGAAGCCGGAGTCGGCCATCTCGGGACGGTTGCACTCGAACTTCTTCGCCGAACACGGCATGACGGCCACGGTCACGATGTCGGCCGGATCCACGCCCGCTTCCTGCGCGTAGAAGGTCTTGATCACCGCGCCGAACATCTGCTGCGGCGATTTCGCCGACGACAGATGGTCGAGGTACTCGGGATAGAAATGTTCGATGTATTTCACCCAACCGGGGGAGCAGGAGGTGAACTGCGGCAGCTTCACCTTCGGATCCTTGTCGACCAGCGCCGCCTTGAGACGCAGCAGCAGTTCGGTGCCTTCCTCCATGATCGTGAGATCGGCGGTGAAGTTGGTGTCGAACACCTTGTCGTAGCCCATCATGCGCAGCGCGGTGTTGAGTTCGCGCGTGAGCGAACGTCCGGCGGGCAGGCCGAATTCCTCGCCGATCGCGGCGCGCGGCGACGGGGCGGTTTGGATCACGACGTGTTTTTTCGGATCGTCGATGGCGGCCCAGATCTCGTCGGACGGATCGTTGGCCTTGAGCGCCGCGGTCGGGCAGCGGTTGATGCACTGGCCGCAGTTGATGCAGACGACGTCGAGCAGCGGCTTGTCCATAAACGTCGAGATCGACGTCTGGTCGCCGCGGCCCGTCGCCTCGAGCACACCCACTTCCTGCAGGTCGATGCAGGTGCGGACGCAGCGGCGGCACAGCACGCACTTGTCCATGTCGCGCACGACGGAGTACGACGACTTGTCGATCTCGTGCTTGCGTTCGGTCACGTGCCCGAAACGGTATTCGTCGACGCCGTATTCCTTCGACAGGGTCTGGAGTTCGCAGTTGCCGTTGCGGTGGCACGAGTAACACTCGCCGTAGTGCTCGCTGAGGAGCAGGTCGAGGATGTGCCGGCGCGACTTGCGGACCTTCTCCGACGAGGTCACGATTTTCACGGGATTGGTGATGGGATAGGTGCAGGCGGCCTGAAGCGTGCGCATGCCCTCGACCTCGACGACGCAGATGCGGCACACGCCCGCGAGGCACAGGTCGGAATGGTAACAGAGGGTCGGGATGTGTATGCCCTTGCTCTTGCACGCGTCGAGGATCGTCATGCCGAGCGGCACGTGAAACGGCGTGCCGTTGATCTCGACATGCACCTCGGAACCGATATCGCCGGCCGCGACCGGTTTGACGACATGCGGCTGATGGCTGACGGGAGCGCGGTTTGATTCAGTTGTATTCATGGCTGTGTCCGATTAGCGGTGCGAGAAAATTTCGTGCTGGAAATGGGTCATGATCGAGATGAAGGGATTCGGACTCGACTGTCCGAGACCGCACTTCGATGCGATCTGCATCGACTTGCCGAGTTCGACCAGCTCGTTGAGGTAGCTGATCGAGCAGGTTCCCTTCTCGATTTTCTCCACACCTTCCAGCAGCTTCGCGTTGCCGATGCGGCACGGCGTGCACTGACCGCAAGATTCCTCGGTGAAGAATTCCATGAAGTTCTTGAGCACATGCAGCATGTCGCGGCTCTCGTTGAACACGATCACCGATCCGCCCGTCGCAACGTCCTCGTACGCGACCGTGCGGTGGAACTCGTGTTTCGGGATGCACATGCCGGACGCGCCGCCCACCTGCACCGCCTTGGTGTCGCGTGCCTCGACGAGCGCGAGAAGCTCCGCGATGGTCATGCCGAACGGAATCTCGTACACGCCTGGCTTGTCACAATCGCCCGATACCGACACGAGTTTCGAGCCGGTGGACTTGTCGGTCCCGATGCCCTTGTACCATTCGGCGCCCTTCGACAGGATCACCGCGACACTCGCGAAGGTCTCGACGTTGTTTACCGTTGTCGGTTTGCCGAGATAACCGGTGTTGACCGGGAACGGCGGACGGTTGCGCGCCTCGCCGCGATGTCCCTCGAGCGATTCGATGAGCGCGGTCTCTTCACCGCACACGTACGCGCCCGATCCGAGACGGATCTGAATGTCGAAGTTCAGCTCGCTGCCGAGAATCTTCTCGCCGAGGCGGCCGTCGGCGCGCATCGCCGCGAGCACACCTTCGAGTTTCGGAAGCAGATAGCGGTACTCGCCGCGCAGATACAGGAAACCCTTGCTCGCGCCGATCGTGTAGCCGGCGATCGCCATGCCCTCGAACACGAGTTCCGCATATTCGTCGAGGAGGACGCGGTCCTTGAAGGTTCCGGGCTCGCCTTCGTCGGCGTTGCAGACCACGTACTTCTGGTCTGCCTGCGCCGCTGCCGCGATCATCCACTTGGTGCCCGTCGGGAAGCCTGCGCCGCCGCGGCCCTTGAGGCCCGACTCGCGCACTTCCATGATGATGTCCTGCCGCGTGCGTTTCAGCGCCTCGGCGAGACTCTTGCCGTGATTGGCCGCGTCAAACAACACTATGCCTTTTCGTTCCATGATGGCGGCCTCCTACATGCGGCTTTTAAGAATGGTGACGACCGACTGCGGCGTGAGCCGCGTGTGCACTTCGTCGTTCACGAGCATCGCCGGACCCTGGTCGCACATGCCCATGCAATTGATGAATTCGAGCGAGAATTTGCGGTCCTTCGTCGTCTCGCCGAACGACACGCCCACTTCGCGCTCGATCGCGCGCACGACGGAATCCTTGCCCGCCATGTCGCAGGAAATGGTGCGGCACAGGCGCACGATCGTGCGGCCCTTCGGCGCGGTGCTCAGGAACGAGTAGAAGCTGATGACGCTGTACACTTCCACAGGATGAATGTCGAGCAAGCGCGCGATTTCCTGCTGCGCAAATTCGGATATATGACCGTACTTTATCTGGATCTGCTGAAGAATCGGGAGCAGCGCCTCGCGTCCGGTGCCGTGTGCTTCGACCAGCCGTTCGATCTGTTCGGTGAGTGCGTTTTTCTCAGTGACTAGCATGGTTGCTCCGCTTGGCTTGTGCGAGGTGGAACTTGACCCTGTCGAGCAGCGTGGAAGGGGGCACGGGCTTCTCGAGAAACTCCTCGATCGGCACCATTTCGCTGGCGCCGAAATTAAAACCGATGGCCTTCGACACCGATGTGAGCATGATGATCGGCGCGTCGACGCCCATCTTGCGGAACTTGTTCGCAAGGTAGAAGCCGTCATCCGGCTCCTGCATCATCACGTCGAGGATGATCAGGTCGGGATGTTCGCGCGACACGAGCGCGATGGCCTCGTCGACCGCTCCCGCCGTGACGACGCTGAAGCCGTTGGCCTCGAGAAGGATCGAATTCGCTTCGACGATATCCGGATCATCGTCGATGATTGCGATTTTGTGCATGGGAACTCCACTTGGTGTATGAGAGGTGCGTTGCCGAGGACGAAGGGGGGTGCCGCGAGGGTGGAAAATGTGGGCTGACGGGTGACGCGTGTGCAGCGGGTAGAAAAAGTTCAATCGCTAAAATACTCACTAGTCCGAACCCGTCAAAACGAAAAATTGGGTAATTCGTGTAAAAAGGCGGGATTGTGTCCGAATACACATGTCTTGTACCGCCCGCGTCCGTGAAGAAATTCACCAATCGGGATAAATTCAGACTTGTTTTGGACGGATGTATTTCGGACTTTTGAATCCACGGTATCCGTTATCCGTCGATTCACACACACGCACCTAGGTCTATGTCCGTTGTTTCAACGATACCCGAACGCTGCAAACGCTGCTACTGCTGCGTACGGGAGTGTCCTGCAAAGGCGATACAGATCAACCGGGGACAGGCGGTTGTCATCGCGGATCGCTGCATCGGCTGCGGGAACTGCGTGAAGGTCTGTTCGCAGAACGCCAAGGCCGTGCGCAACGGCATCGAGGATGTGCTCGACTCCCTCCGCCGCGTGTCCACACACGAGCGAATCGCCCTGCTCGCACCCTCGTTCCCGGCGGCCTTCCCGATGGTGCGCCCGCTGCAGGTTGTGGGGGCACTGCGGGAACTGGGCTTCACGAAGGTGCTCGAGGTCGGTTTCGGCGCCGATCTCGTCAGCATGGAATACCGCCACCGTCTCGAACATGCGCAGGGTGTGACAATCACCACCCCCTGCCCCGCCGTGGTCGAGCTGGTCGAAAAATTTCATCCCGAACTCCTCCCGACACTTGCGCCCATCGTGTCGCCCATGATCGCGGCCGGCAAGGTTGCCCGCGAACGGTACGGCCGAGACGCGTACGTGGTGTTTCTCGGACCCTGCATCGCAAAAAAACTCGAGATCCTCGATCCCGCGGTCGCCGATGTTGTGGACGAGGCGCTCACCTTCGACGAGATCATCAAACTGTTCGATGTCGCCGAGGTCGATCCGTCGGTCTCGATGGAGCGCGAGTTCGACCAGCCGCGCGGGAATCTCGGACAGATCTATCCCGTGGCGGGCGGACTGCTCAAAAGCGCCGGCATGAGTTCCGACGCGATGGACGAGCAGGTGATCGTGGTGGAGGGACGCGACCGCTGCCTGAACATCATCGACGAAATCGCCGCCGGCAGGGTCGGAGCAAAACTCGTCGACATCCTTTTCTGCGAGGGCTGCATCAACGGGCCGGGTATGCATTCGCCGCTCAGCCACTTCGAGAAGCGCGAGCGCATCATTCAATACGTGCGCGAGCGCACCAGCGATCTGAACGTCGCGATCTGGAAAAACTCGATCGCGACGTACGCGCGCACCGATCTCGACCGCGGCTTCACGGCGAAGCCCGTGCACGACCGCGAGGTCGGCGCCGCCGAGATCGAGGCGATCCTTTCCGCGTCGGGAAAACAGCGCGTGGAAGATCGCCTCAACTGCGGCGCCTGCGGCTACACGACCTGCCGCGATCTGGCCACCGCCGTCGCGTGCGGCATCGCTGAACCCGAGATGTGCCTGCCCTACACCATCGACACGCTCGAGCGCGCGCATCGCGAGCTCGCGCAGGCGCAGGAGCAACTCATCCATTCCGAAAAACTCGCCTCGGTCGGACAGCTCGCTGCGGGCGTCGCGCACGAGATCAACAATCCGCTCGGCACCATCCTGCTGTACGCGCATCTGCTGCTGCGGCAGCTCAAGGACTCCGATCCCGCCGCCAAGGATGTCGCGTTTGTGATCGAGGAAGCCAACCGCTGCAAGACCATCGTGTCGAGCCTGCTCAACTTCGCGCGGCAGGGTAAACTCTCGGTGGTCGACACAAGCGCCGACGATCTGCTCTCCTCCATTGTCGCCATGCTCGAGCGGCGCGAGGATGCCGCGAAGGTGCGTTTTGTCGTCACCGTCACGGACGCGCTGCCGCGCCTGTACATCGACGCCGACCAGATGAAACAGGTGCTCCTCAACATCGCGCTGAACGGCTGCGAAGCGATGCCCTCGGGCGGCGTGCTGACCCTCGCCGCCGCACAGGGCGCGCAGCCGGGCGAAATCGTCTTCACGATCAGCGACACCGGCATCGGCATACCGAAGGAAAACATGCCGCGGCTCTTCACGCCGTTTTTCACCACGAAACAGATCGGCAAGGGGACGGGCCTGGGCCTCCCCATCGCCTACGGCATTGTGAAGATGCATCACGGACACATCGGCGTGCGCAGCACGCCCGATGCGGGCACCACGTTCACGGTCACAATACCGGTGGACGTGCGTGGCATGCATTCGGGTCCGAGCACGCCCGCTGAACTCGCCTCGGCGCTCTCCGCCTCGTCCGTCACCCGCGCGGAATCCGCCTCATGACACACATCGCGGGAGTGCCCGCATGACCGCGCCCGGCGCACGGCCGCAGCTTCTTGTCGTGGACGACGAGTTCGGCATGCGCGAGGGTATCTCGCGGATCTTCGCCATGGAAGGATTCGATGTCGCCGTGGCCGAGAACGGCACAGAGGGCATCGAGCGCGGCTTGGCGCGCGACTTCGACATCGTGCTGCTCGACCTGAAGATGCCCGACATCGACGGACTCGCGGTGCTCCGCACTCTGCGTGAACAGCGGCCCGACACCGAATATCTCATGATGACGGCCTTCGCCGGCATCGACTCCGCCGTCGAGGCAACACGCACGGGCGCGTACACGTACATCCCCAAACCCTTCACGCCCGACCAGATCGTCTTCGAGGTGCGCCGCGCTCTCGAGAAGCGCCGCCTGACGCTCGAGGCGCGCGAACTGCGCGCGGAGCAGGAGCGCCGCCTCCTCGAGATACATCTGGAGCAGAGCCGCCTGCGCACCATCATCAATGCGATCAGCGACGCGGTGTTTGTGACGAATCTGCAGGACGAGATCGTGCTCGCGAACCCGCGCGCCCGCGCGCTGTTCGAACTTTCCTCGCGCGTGAAGGCGGGCGCTCGCATCGCCGACATCTTCCCCGAGCCGGTGGTGGAGTTGATCCGTGACGCGGCGTCAAAGGCGCCCGAGGGCGTCGAACTCGTGTCGCGCGAATGGGAGATGAAACCGGGGCTCGAGCTGGTGCTCTCGATGAAAACCGTGCCGCTGCGCGACGCGGGCCAGTCCATAATCGGGTATGTGACCACGGTGCAGGACGTCACCGAGCCGAAACGTCTCGAGATGCAGAAGTCGCAGTTCGTCTCGATGGTGGCGCACGAACTCAAGGCCCCGCTCGCCGCCATCAGCGGCTACCTCGACACAATGAAGGACAAGCTGCTCGGGCCGGACCTCGGGACCTACGACACGATGGTGCACCGCTCGTCGGAACGCCTGAAGGCGCTGGTGGAATTGATCAACGATCTGCTCAACATCAGCCGCATGGAACTGGGCACGGCGCGGCGCGAAATCGCCGCTGTCAGCATCCCCGACCTGACGGCGCAGGTCGAGGAACTCCTGCGCCAGCAGATGCAGGCGCGCGGGCTCCGCTTCGAAACCCGTTTCGACGACGGCCTCCCGCCCATCGAGGTCGACCGCGAGGAATTCGCCCGCGTGCTCACCAACCTGCTCAGCAACGCGATCAAGTACAACCGCGAGGGCGGCGACATCGTGATCGGCGCGACGGCGTCAGACGGCTCGGTGCTTCTCACCGTGCGCGACACGGGCATCGGCATGCGGCCCGCCGAGGTCGAGAATCTATTCCGCCAATTCTACCGCGCCAAGAACGAACTCACGCGTGCGATTCCCGGCACGGGCCTCGGCCTCTCGATCGTGAAACAGATCGTTGAATCCTATCACGGCAACGTCACGGTGCACAGCGTCTTTGGCGAGGGAACCGAATTCCGCCTGCGCATTCCGGTCCATGTTGTGGAGCGCGCGGACTGACACTCCTGCGGTCCCGGCCGCGTTCTCACGACTTCCATCCTCCTTTACCCGCCTACGCGTCATCCCGGGGAAAAGTCTGCACAGCACGGTGCTGCGGGAATTGACTTTCTCCGAAGAATACCGTAGTATCAGACAACGAGATCCGTTATATAATATATACGGCTCCGAATCTCCGTTTCCCGTCTCCCATCCATGATGCAGGAGTTGTCATGCAGCATCTTCGCGCATTCCGGATCGCCGTTGTATTCTGTGTGTCATTCGTCGCGCCGGTCGCACTGCTTGCGCAGGCAGTGCTGATTCCGACCGACGCCCGCCAGGCGGATCTTCTCAAGGCCTACAAGTTTGCGCTCGCGCAGGCGAGCGCCGATTATCACTTCGCCCCGTCGACGCTCGACACGGCGCTGTTTCCGCGCTGGGGCGAACGGTCCGTGTACTGGATCACCTCCGGTCCCGAGCGCGGGAGTTTTGTGTACCCCGACGTGGTGACGTCGCAGTACGCAGGGCTGACCTCGCAGCCCGCGCCCGCCTATGCATGGAAGAACGAGACGCATTACGCGGTGACGTTCAAGGCGAACGCCCGGAGCATCGCGGTATGGAAAAGCGGGCTGCGGCGCAACAACAGCAGCATCTCGTGGGAGGCCGTGTATTTCCGGAATCTTATCGAGTCGTTTCTCGTCAGCGGCATCTCGTGCGACATCAACGAGAAGGAAATCGATTCGGCCGGCCTGGGCTGGCCGACACAGCTCCTCATCATTCCCGCGTTTGCCTCCGACGGACTCGACTGGCGCGCACACATGGACAGCGTCTGCGTCCGCTACCCGCGGCTCAGTTCCGCCCTGCACGCCTTTCTCGCGCGCGGCGGCACCATTTACACCGAGGGAAATGCCGTGTACATGATCGAGAAACTCGGCCTGCTGCCGCCCGGTTCCATCGATTACTCGCGCAGTGTGCAGCCCGATCCCGCGAGCGGGCGTGTTGCGATAGATATCGTCGACGCCTCCCATCCCGTGGGCACGAGTTTCACCGCGGGGAACACCGACATGTACGCCGGCGACATCCCGCTCGTCGACGCGCCCGGCGCGCGCGTGCTCGCGCGGCTCGCGGGCACGGGCACACCCGTGGTGTTTGCGCTCACCGGCAGCACGGCGCGCGGCGGACGCGTGGTGTGCAACACCGCGCTGCCCACCGTCGGCGCATCCAACGCCCTGCAGCAGGGCGCGACCGGCTCCGCGCTTCGCGAAATGCAGTGGGCGCTCAACTCCATCATGTACGCGTTCGCGACATCGGTGGACGTGACACGCTCGGTGTACAACGACGTGCCCGACTCGTTGAGTTGCGGGCACAACGCCGCGTCCTTCGACAGGGCCGACACGCTCGAAATACGCGTGACACTGCGCAATCTCGGCGCGAATCCCGTCTCGGGCATCACCGTGCGCGAATCGATTCGCGACTACTTCCGGTTTGTGGACGTGGTCACTCCGGGAATCGTGTCGCAGTACAGCAAACCCGCGGTCACCTTCAGCGGCATATCACTGCCCGCACACGGGGAGAAGGTGATCGTCTATCGCATCACCACCCCCGACCCCGCGGATGCGATACACGGCAGCGTGGACAAATACATCTCGTGGGCGAACTACATTTACGCCTCGCTCGCGCAGGTGTCCTACTCCGACGACGAGGGCGCGGTGTCGTACGTGAAGTACCGCAACTACGTCGACATGCTGTTCTCCGCACGCCTCGCGGCCGACACCGACTGCAACTGGAAGAACTTCCTGGGACTGTACTACCAGCCCTTCAAGGTCTTCATGATCATGGAGAACAAGGAGCGCACCGCGGCCATGGGCACGCGCTACGTGCAGTACATTCCGAAGGACGTGCCCTTCTACTGGACCGACGGCACACTCGACATCCCGATACTTAAAACACCGGGCGGAAAGTTTGTGGACGTGCTGCGCGGCAGCAACAGCGAATCCGCTCCGGAGTTCGACATGGATTCCGACGGCCATCCCGACGCCTGGCTCGACACCGCCTCGATTTTCCCGAAGAACTACACCATTGAGGAAACCGCGGTTTATTGGCTCAATCCCTGGGAACATTTACGCAGCGGGAACACGGCGTTGTACGAGGACATCGATCACGACGGACTGCGCGCGCAGGACACCGATGGCGACGGTGTGGTGGACGTGGAGGAGCCGGGCGACAAGATCCGCGTCTGGAAGGTGACCTGGCCCGTGGGCACCGTCGCAGGGTATCAGTTCCACGATCCGTACTGCGCGTACGAATTGTGGATCGATCCACCCGACCTGGTGCCGATGGCCGCGGGCATCGCGAAGGCGCGCGGATCGCTCGATGAGGATGTTCCGGGCATGTTTTATCCGTATTCCAGGCCAGGGCAGTCACCAAATCTGCAGGACACGTCGTGGACACATTGGATGGAGCGCGACGCGGCGGGTCTCATCCCCTGGAAACAACTCGTGTATCAATCGATACACAACTACGAGGGTTTCACCTTCATCGACACGGCGAAGAGCCGCTACACGCTGCGGCCCACCGACCGCTGCGCGGGCACGGTTCCGCAGCCGCACCGCGAGTTCATCGCCGTACTCTCGCTCGGCGGCGAGGAGATCGACATGAACACGTACACGCCGAGCCGTTCGCTGTACTCGAATCTCGAGTACACGACCATCTTCGGCGAAACACGGCACACGCCGATACGCACCACGTACACGTATTACGCGCCGCTGCCGAATCCCCTGCAGTTCGAATACATCACGAACAATTTCACCATCACCGATTCGACCAACACGCGCGTGCTCCCGACCCTGCCCGCGTACGGCAAGGCGCAGCTCACCTTCGACATCGACGCCTCGACGGAATACACGTACTACTGGATCCGCAACGCGGGGCACGATGTGGATTTCAACGATCCCTCGCTCGCCATCGAGGGCAACGAGGCACTGGGTGACGGCGTGTTCGGCTACTTCCTCTACGACATCCCGAAAGGCGTGGGCGGCTACAAAATCACCTTGCCGCGCCGGCCCGACGGCGGCTACGACATCGACCGCATCGTGTCCATCGACGGCGGGAAATATCAGCCGTGGATCGTGAACGCGCGCACGCAGGATTCCGTGTCCATACTCGAGGACGCCTTCGCCTACCACGTCTTTATTCCCCAGTTGCTGATTCCACCCGCTCTCGACGACGACAACAACGACGGCGTCGACGACTGGATCGACGACCGCGGCGACCGTTTCCAATCGCGGACCGGCTTCCTGCACGACGCGTTCATGACGGGCAACGGCGAAGCGTATCCGAACGAACCCGCCGTGCCGTTCAAGGACGACATCTACGGCTGGGTCACATCCGGCTGGTCCTCCGGCGCCGACGGCACATACGGCGACGACTTCTTCGAGAATCTGGGCAAGCGGCACATCAGGATCAGCGCGCAGTACGAGGGGCTGGGACGCGAGGGTCCCGTCGACATCAGCAAGGGCGGCTGGCTCGTGGTGGAGGAAATTTTCGGCGGCTCGCCGTGGGTGCTCTTCTCGCACGCGCTCTCGGCCTACGCCGAGGGTGTCAACATCACGATGACATCGAGTGTCACGCCGTCGGTCGCACGTTTCGGCGTCGACACCGTCTATGTCAAACACTTGATCGAGGACAAGGCCGAACCGCATCTGTTCGACGTCAACTTCGATCCTTTCATCGTAGCGCGCGGGTATGGGAAGACCTCCATCACCACGTACGCGGGCGGGAAGGATCCATGCGGGCTCATCACACCGGCGGCAAATCTATCGACGATCATCGATCCGATCCGGAACAAACAGACGCTCACCTTGCTGCCGCAGGCCGATCCGAAAAATCCCGACATGGCGGGATATCCCAAAACCCTGAGCGGCACCTTCATCGAGGCGCGCATCGAGATCTCGAACGGGACGGACTACAACTGGATCGGAACCACCGTCACACCGATGATACCGCCCGAGCTCGGGGCGACCTCGGTCGAGATGGTGTACGTCTCGTATCCGCGTCCACTCGTGCCCGCCATGGTGGATCCTGTCACGGGCGCGGTACTGCGCGGCGGCGACGATCCGACCGTGTTCCGCACCGGATGGCGCTTCAATCAGCCGGAAGGAGAAGTGCTGGTGAAAATGGGCAATGAACTCAATCTCCTTCAGCCCACACGGCGCGCATACTTTGTGTTCCTGTTCAAACTGGACGAGGGTCTGAAGCGGGGCGTGTACTCGATCCCCTTCTCGCTGAACGGCGCGGTGCGGAAGTACGACGGATCCTTCATCGAACAGGCCTCGTACGCCGTTGCGCCGCTGATGTTCAGCATCGGCAGGCGCGATGTGCGCGGCAACGTCAGCGAGTATCAGAAGCTGGTGATCGGGCAGGGACGTCTCGAGGACATCCGCACGAACACCGTTCCGGGCGCGCTGGAGGGCCTCGAGAACGCGCGGTACGCGCCGCGCGACGCGCAGTACCTCGAGTTCGACACACTCGCAACACGGCTCCCTGCGAGCTTCGACGCGGCGCAGGGTATCGAGACCGTGTCGCTGTCGGGCCTCGGCCCGTTCCCGACGCTCGGCCTGACACGTCTCACCGTGCTCGAGCAGGCGCGGGTCACAAGCACGTCCACCGCCGACCTGCTTCCCGTCACCAAGGGCGAGATGCTGCGGCACACACCCGAACCCGCGGTGCTCGCCTCGCTCACGCAGCGGCCGCTGTCCGTCAGCATTGTCGGACCGAAACTGACCGTGTACAAGACCATCACCGACGTGCATGGCCGCGCGCTGCGCGACGGCGTTGTGCCGCAGTTCCGGCCGGAGGAAACACGCGAGGTGCAGGTGCTATTCGAAGTGACCAATCAGGGATCCGCCATCGCCGAAAACGTGAATCTTGTCGCCGGGCACGGTCCGTTGTTCCGTCCCCAGTCGTCGGCGCTTCCCGCACAGTGCAGCAGCAACAACGACGAGTTGACCGCGCGGCTCGCGCCGCTGCTTCCAGGCGAGACGCGGCAGCTTCGTGTGTTGTATGAGCTGCGTCCCGAAACCTGCGGCGGCGTGTACGACAGCAGCGCCGTGATTCGATCGATGCAGGTATTGTACAACGGCGCGTATCCCGTCGCGGGCAAGATGCAGAAGCGCGTATTCACCGTGCCCGATCCCACGCAGCTCGACCTGCCCGCCTACGACGTGACCATCGATGAGGTGACGTCCACACCGCGCAGCGGCTGTCAGGGCCATCTCGTACGCGTGGACGTGTCGTACAGCAACGGCGTCGCGATGATGGATCGTTGCGCGCTGTCGATCGACGCCGTGGTGAACGGACTCGACACGACACGCGTCGGAACAGTGATGGTGGACCGTATCGACGCGCGGTCGCGCGGATCGGTCTCGATGATGTATCTCATTCCCGACAGCGCCCTGTCCGTCGAGTTTTTTGCGGCGGCCGACGATGCCGCCTCATTCGGCGAGATCTGCGAGTCCAACAACACACACTCCATGCGGCTGCCCCTGCGCGGTCCCGACTGGATGCTCGCGCTCGAGCACTACCCCAATCCCGCCCGGGGCGCCATTCGTTTCTCCTACACGCTGCCCGGAATGCTGCGCGAGCTGTCGTTGACCGTGTTCACGCTCGACGCGAAGCAGATGCTGACCGTCCCGTCCCTGCCGTCGTCGATGGGCGCGCATCAGGTATTGCTGCCCGATGCGCTGCTGCCGCCCGGCACCTATGTGTGCCGCTTCGATGCCATCGATGAACGTGGATTGGCTCAATCGAAGACGACCCGACTGGTAAAAATCCGTTAGAGACCCTTCAGGCATCAGGAAACACTCCCCTTCCCCGACGAAAGGAGGACATCCGGAAGCACCGCTGAATTCGTGTGGATGATCTGCATCGAAAATGTCCCTTCGATCATCTAACTTTGGAACACCAGAGTACAACACGGAGGAAGCATGTCGTTCGACGTACGGAATTTTGAGCAGGATGTACTTGCGCGCAGCAGCCACGTGCCGGTACTTGTGGACTTCTGGGCCGAGTGGTGCGGGCCCTGCCGTATGCTCGGACCTGTGCTCGAAAAACTCGAGTCCGAAAGCGGAGGCGCCTGGCAGCTCGCCAAGCTCGACACCGAGGCATTGCCCGACGTGGCCTCACGCTACGGCATTCGCAGCATACCCAACGTAAAACTGTTCATCGACGGTGCTCCGGTTGCGGAATTCACCGGCGCCCTTCCCGAGCAGTCCGTCAGACAATTCCTCGCACAGCACCTCCCCGCGGCGGGATCGAACGAGGTGGACGAGGCCGAGGCCCTGCTGTTGGAAGGCCGCAGCAGCGAGGCGGCGGTCCTTCTCGAACACATACTCGAGAGCGACGCCGCCAACGACAGGGCGCGTGTGCTGTATGCGCAGATGTTTCTTGACGACGATCCAACGAAGGCCGCGTCGCTTGTCGCGCCTGTCGAAGCGGGAAGCAAGTACGACGACATCGCGGACGCGATACGCACCTTCGCGCGTTACCGTTTGTTCGACACAGCGTCACTCCCGGAGCATCCCGTACGCGACCTGTATATCTCCGCCATCACCGCGCTGAACGACGCGGATTTCGACTCCGCCCTCGAACACTTCATCGATGTGATCCGCCGCAACCGCTACTACGACGACGACGGCGCCCGCAAAGCCTGCATCGCCATCTTCAAAATCCTCGGCGAAGAACACGAGATCACACTCCGGCATCGTCGGGACTTCAACGGATCGCTGTACTGAGAGCGGGACAGCGAGAGAGCGGGACAGCAGACAGCGGGACAGCGGGACAGCGAGAGTTCATCTGACGTGTGATCAGCGGCATCACCAGCCGCCTGAAGCAGACGACACCCTCAATCCGTTTGTGGAAGCGGAGTAACTCTCGCCGCGATACCTGCAAGCATACCACGGAACACCAATGCGTGCAGCGGATACACGGCGTACCAGTAGAGCAGTCCCGAAAGTCCTGCGGGATCAAAGACGGCCGTCTGATGAATCACACTCGCGGCACCGTCAGGTTCAACACGGAACTCGAGCCACGCGCGGCCGGGCAATCGGAACTCGGCCGCAAGGCGCAGCAGACGGCCCTCCTCGTACGCCTCCACGCGCCACCAGTCGAGTGTGTCCCCCACCGACAGCGTATCCGGCCGCGGCCGCCCGCGCCGCATGCCGATGCCTCCGACGAGCAGATCCATAAAGCCGCGCAATCGCCACAGGATGTTTGCATAGTACCAGCCCGTTGTCCCGCCGATGCGCCGTATCGGCGCGAAGGCCTCGGCCGCGGTGGCTTGCACATGTTTGCTGCGCGCATCGACCAACCGCCGCCCCACCCGCGCGCCGCCGATGCCGCGCATGGCACCCGAGGACGAGACCGCGTCGCTCCAGCGCGTCCGCGCGAACTCCTCGTCCTCGTTGCGCAGGGCTTCGCTAATGGCCTCGCGCACGGGGCGCGGCCGTACGGAAAAGGCGCCAAGCGCCTTCTCGTCGGTCACAACAGTCGGGTGGCGAAGACTCTCGGCGAGCTTGCGGCCGATGCGGGCGTACAGCGGAGTGACAAGACCGAGCCAAAGGCTCGAGAGCCGCGGCGTGAGCACGGGCACGGGGATCATTACGCGGCGCAGACCGCGCTGACGCGCGTACTCGCGCATGAGGTCGCCGTACGAGGTGCGGTCGGGACTCCCGATCTCGTATACCGTGTGCCCACGTGCCGGCACGTCGGGCGCTTCGACGAGGTACGCGAGCAGATCCGTGATGGCGATCGGCTGCGCCGTCACCGACACCCAGCGCGGCGTGATCATAACGGGGAGCCGCTCGACCAGCGCGCGAATCATTTCGAAGGAAAGACTACCCGACCCGATCACGATCGAGGCCCGCAGTTCCACCACCTCCACGCCCGTGGACGCGAGCACACGGCCCACCTCCTGCCTGCTGCGCAGATGTGCCGAGAGAGCAGCATCCGCGCCACCGAGTCCGCCCAGATACACGATGCGCCGCACACCCGCGTTCCGTGCGGCGCGGGCTGCATTGGCCGCGGCGAGCCGGTCCAGCGACTCGAAGTCGCGATCGTCGCCCATCGAATGGACCATGTAATACACCGTGTCCACACCGGTGAACGCGGCGGCGAGCGACGCGGGATCGAGGACATCGCCCTTCACCAGCTCCGCGCCATCCGGCACACGTCCGCCGAGGTATTCCGGTGTGCGCGCCATGCAGCGCAGTGTTTCGCCGCGTGCGGCGAGTGCCGCGGCCAGCCGGCCTCCGACATAGCCCGAGACACCGGTGACGAGAAGTGTGCGTTTTGTCTCCATACACGACACACAACACCGCCGCGCCTCAAATAAATCCTCGCCTGTGTTCCCATCGACATTTCACCGTGCTACGTTCAACATCAGCCCGGAGCGAAGCGGAGGGCCGGCCTTCGATATCAGGTTTCCCCGCCGAATATCTGCCTGTCGAGGGTGCGGTACTGCACCGCCTCGGATACGTGTTCCGATCGAATGGTATCGCTCGCGCCGAGATCGGCGATGGTGCGGCTCACTTTGAGAATGCGGTCGTAGGCGCGCGCGCTGAGGCCAAGCCGTTCGATGGCCTGCTTCAGGATGGCCTGCCCCGTCTCGTCGATGACGCAGTGTTTTTTAATATCGCGGCTCTGCATCGCGGCATTGCTGTGCAAACCGCGTCGCCCATTGAAACGCGAGGTCTGCCGCGCGCGTGCCGCGATCACACGCGCGCGAAGCTGCTCCGAACGCTCGCCCACACGGTCGGCCATCAGTTCCTGATACCGCACTTGCGGACATTCGACGTGTATGTCGATACGGTCGAGCAGCGGACCCGATATCTTCGCCATGTAGCGCTGTATGTTTATGGGTCCGCACTGGCACTGCTGCATCAGATTGCCGTGATTGCCACACGGACACGGATTCATCGCCGCGACCAGCATAAAATTCGCGGGATATTCGATCGACATCTTCGAGCGGGCGATGGTCACCGCACCGTCCTCCAGCGGCTGCCGCAGCACCTCGAGCACGTTGCGCGCGAACTCGGGCAATTCGTCCAGGAACAGCACGCCGTTGTGTGAAAGACTGATCTCGCCCGGCCGCGCGAAGCCGATGCCTCCGCCCACCAGCGCGGCGTCGCTGATGGTATGATGCGGCGCGCGGTACGGACGTGTGGCCACGATGGCGGCACCCACGGGCAACAGGCCGGCGACGGAGTGTATCTTGGTGGTCTCGAGCGCCTCGTCGAAAGTCAGCGGCGGAAGTATGGTAGGGATGCGGCGGGCGAGCATGGTCTTGCCCGATCCCGGAGGCCCGATCAGCAGAATGTTGTGCCCGCCCGCCGCCGCAACTTCGAGGGCGCGTTTCACGCCCTCCTGTCCTTTCACATCCGCAAAATCCACATGTACGCCCTGCTGTGTCTCACGTAGCACCGCGTCGATGTCCACACGAAACGGCGGCAGATGCGGATGCGACCCGCAGAGAAAATCCACCACCTCGCGCAGGGTGGTGCAGGGATACACGTCCACACCCTGCACCATCGCGGCCTCGCGCGCGTTGTCGCGTGGCAGCACAATGCGTGTGCATCCCGCGCGCCGCGCCTCGAGCGCTATCGACAGGGCTCCGTGCACGGGACGCAGCGCGCCGTCCAACGCCAGCTCGCCCAGAAACAGGGTGCGTGAAAAATCGGCGTCGCCGAAAGTACCCGTACACTGGAGGATGCCTATTGCCATCGGAAGATCGAAGGCCGAGCCCTCCTTGCGCACATCAGCGGGCGCCAGGTTTACCACGATCCGTTTCAGCGGAAACACACATTGCGAATTTTTTATCGCGGCCGACACGCGCTCGCGGCTCTCCTTCACCGCGTTGTCGGGCAAACCCACGATCACAAAACCCGGCAGTTGGTTTTCGATGTGTGATTCCACCGTGACCAGGTGCGCGCTGATTCCGTATGTCGACGCACTGATGATTTTTGAGAACATGCCCGCATCCTCCCTCGTTCATTCCACCGCGCGCTCCCCGCGCTCTCCGTTATACGCGGCAACGTCGGGGAATGTTCCCGGAGGAGCTAGGAGCTAGGATCTGGGATCTAGGAGTAGGAGTTGGGACAGAGTGGCGGTGTTTCGTTTCGAACGCCTCCAGTGGCACGCTCGGCGCACTGAGCAACAGCTTTGCACTTTGCTACCTTGCTACTTTCCACGTGGCCACGTGAAACGTGTAAAAAGATCACACGCGCCCTACCGCAGCAGATACTCCTCTTCGTTCATCAGGCGCATCGAAACAAGCAGGCCGCGCAGCATATCGCGGTATTCCTGGATTTCGGGCGCGAGGCGCACCGTCGTTTTGTATTCGCGGAAGGCATCGCCGAAGAGTCCGCGGCGTTCGAAGTAAATGGCGCGGATGAGATGGCGGGTCACGTCGTCGGCCTTCATGGAGGTGAGTTCGCGGTCGAGCGACTCCAGTTCGCGCTGCACAAAATTGATCGTGTCCTGCGGCAGCACGGTGAAGGTCTGCCACTGCGCGCTCTGCGGATCGTTCACACGCGCCAATTGCCAATGATATGTCGCGCCCGGTTTCAACAGGCCGGGCTCCACATCGAGCGCGAATTGGACGTTCTGCACCTGCTTGCGGCTGATCGCCGCGAGCTGATCGTCGAGGATCAGCAGCTCGTAGTTGCCGGTCGAATCGCTGTCGATCCATTCAAAGCGCGGTTCGGGCGACAGCACGGCGTGCATCGGAAACACCGCGGCAAAAACCTCCATGCCGCCGCGCACGGCGCCGAAGTCGTTTCCGCCCTGTTTCTGCCTCGTCTTTGTCATCTGTGCCGCGGCGTATTGAAGAATCTTGCCCGCGGAGCCCTCGCCACGCGACGACTTCGCGCGGATAAATTCGGCAAGAGGTTTGGTGGTGTTTTCGTCGATGCTGACGAGCCGGTCCTCGTTCATCATCAGCTTCACATAACTGGCGAACGAGGTGCGGATCACATCGCGCTTCCCGAACACCTGTCCCACCTCCACCTTTTTCCAGGTCTTGCCCTTGGCCGACACTTCGGCCTTGCCCTTCACACTCATCACCATGAATGAATCCTGCGCCCGCGCCGAAACGGCGACGGTCAGCAGCAGTGCCACGACGTATGCGAGAGTTTTCATTGGTCCTCCTGTGCGACTGGTGCTTCTGCCTGCGTCTCTCCCGCGGCACTCCGCGTGAGCTGCGCAACGATGCCCCGCGGCAGGACGGGGTCGCAGGCGAGCGTTTCGCCTGCGTACACGGGCTGCAGCGGCAGGTCGAACTGCCGCTGTATCAGCGCCTTGAACACGAAGAGTTCGCGCGTGCGATGGAGCTTGCATTCCGCGACAACGCAGAACGGCGAAAGCGGCACAAACACTTCGGGATCTTCGACCGATGTAAAATAGAGTCCGGGCGCGAGTCCGTCAACCGCCGGTATTTCGGATTCATCGGTCTTTTTCTTCGGGGAAGGAAAGGGGTGCGGCACGACACGTCCGTCTGCATCGGATTCTGCCGTGTACAGGCGCACGCTGTGCGTGTCCGCCAGGGTCTCGCCGTAGAGGCGCAGCACATGGGGCAGCAGAACCTCCCACTCCTCGAAAAAGAAGAACTCGTTGAAATTTTCGAGCTGCGCGGTGAGGAAGAGGTCGCGCACGGCGCTCTCGCGCAGGAATTGCTCCTTGCGTCCGTCGAGGAATTTCAGGAAGTACTGCCTCTCGAGCGCATGTGGTGCGTCGCCGTCGATACATGCGGCGATTTCGGGCAGGGCGGCCGCCCATACGCGCGCATCGGGATGCCTCCATCCGGCCGGGAGGGCCTCCCCTCTCCGCGCGCGCGCGGCGCAACGCAGCGCAAAGGCGAAATGCAGCAGGTACTCTGCCGCGTGCAGCAGGCGCGCGTGCGCGGGAAAGGCCTCGACGTCGTCGAACGACGCCATGAGCAGCGCGGGCGCGGGCGACGTGGCCCCGCGGAAACGTCGCTTCACGCGCAGCTTCAGCAGCATGAAACGCGCCTTGTTGGTGAGCGCGCCCGCGGGGATGAACAACAGCACGGCCGCCGCGAGGGTGTCGTACGAGATTTTTGTCTGGAAGAAGAAGAACGCGATGATCGGCAGGAAAAACGCAATGACGGTTTCGATGATCAGTGTCACGGATATGAGGGCCGCCAGGCCGCCACGTGTGGTGGTTTTTGTACGTAGCACGCGGTACAGCGCGATGCTCACGTAGGCGAACACAAACGCCAGGGCCCAGTCGGCGGTCACTGGCAATGGTGTAATGAAACGCCCGGCGAGCAGCATGTTGATGATGTTGGCATGGACCAGGATGCCCGCCATGTCGGGACCCTCGTATCCGATCTTCCGGCCCATGGGTGTGCGATGTGTATCGTTCAGATACACAAATCCGCCCTCGTTCACGTAACCGACCAGCACGATGGCCCCGCGCAGCATTCTGCGGTACACGTCGCTGTCGATCACATCGTCGATGGGAATGGTCTGGAATTGGTCGTAGGTGCCCGCGTACGCAATGATGTGCTGCCTCTCGCCGAGCGCCAGCAACGGGGCCACCAGAGCCGAATCGTACGCGGATAACACCGCGATCGGAAAGGCCTGCTGCAGCCGTCCGCCCACGGTGCGCACGGGCCAGAAACGACGCACCACTTCGTCATCGTCCTTCTGCAGATTCGCAAAACCGTAGCGTGATACGGCGGCCGAAACGTCGGGATCGAGCTCGAGCGCGGGCTGCAGCGTCTCCGGATCGTAGCCGTTCACCAGCACGGTGCCCGGATTGTCGAGAAACGCCTGCTTGATCAGGTCGATCTCGCCGCGGCGCTCCTCGGGGAAGCGTTCGAAATGATACGTGTCGAATATCACGTCAATGCCCACCGCGCGCGCCTCGTAAACCTGCAGCTTGTACAGCAGCTTCGCGATTTTTCCGTCGGGCACCGGAGCCACCGCGCCGACGTTCACCACCACGATGCGCGGATCCGCCCACTCCATGTCGCGGATCGCAAAGATGGCGTCGAGACTCACATCCTCGATGTTCAGAAAATCGATGCGCCCGAATATCGGATTCAGAAACGAGGTGTCGTCGGTCTCGGGAAGCCAGTCCGACAACGAACTGAACAGGCGTGCGAGTATGAGCACGATCGCGGACGCGACGGCAAACTCGACGTGGAAAAAGGACCGGAGGAAGTGTTTTTTCATCCGCTGCGAAAGACTGGGACGGTGTGCGCGTGAAACTAACCGATTCGCCGCGAGAAAACAACGCGGCCCCGCCGGCTACTTGTCGGACAGGTCGAATCCGAACAGCACGCCCACGTACCAGCGCCATTCCCGCCCGTACCGCACGTCGCGGAAGTTGAACGTGCGCGTGAAGTCCGTCAGTCCGTACGCCCCGCTGAAAAAGATGCGTGTCGGATACATCGAGAACGAGTAGGTCTCGAGACGCAGTTCGAAACCCGCGTCGGTCTTCATCGTTCCGGCCGTGAACTGCGACGGATCGGCGACGGCGTCGCCCGCGTCGAAGAACAGTCCGCCGTACAGCTTGTCGAATAAAAGATGTCCGAGTCTGAAATCCATGCTCGCGATGATCGGGAAGCGGTACGTCACGTTCGCGTGATACACCTCGTTCCCGCCGAGGGCGTAGTAGCTGTATCCCTGCATGCCGGTGATGCCGCCCGCGTAAAAATTGAAAAAGTCGTCGACGGGAGCGCCGAGTATGCTTCCCGCGCGCAGGCGCACCGCGAGCGTGTGCTGCCAGCCGGGCAGGCGCGCCGCAAGCGAAAGCACGGTCTCGAGGCGGTGGAAATCGAAATTGGTGTAGCGCGGCACGATCATGCCCGTCGAGGCGTCGTAGTCGAAGTCGCCGTTGGGATTGAAACGGTTGAATTCGAAGTCGTAATACAGGCCGAGGCGCAGGCCGACGGGATTGATCTCGCCGTCGCGCGTGGGTTCCATCGCATGATGCCGCACCGCCGCGCTGAGGTCGTTGCCGATGAGGTACAAGTTGTCGCGGGCGGGCACGAGTCCGTCGGTATCGGGATTGCGGAAGCTGCCCACGGTGCTGGTGTAGCGGCTGTGCCTGTATCCGAGATCGAGCTGCGTGTGGCTCGAGAAAAGATTGTGCTGCACACGCACGCCGAATTCGAGGAGGTTGAACGAGACGTCCACTCCGACGGTGTCGATTGGGAGCTGTATACTCGACGAGGTTTTGCGTGTCACATTCACGACGTCGAGCGAGACGGCGGGAAACACGCCCAGCGACGCGAGCAGCGGAAGGCGGTCCTTGTATGTGAAGCTCGCGAACAGGTCGCGTTCGCCCTTGATGTTGATGGCGCCGCTGCCGAGCATCTCGAGCCGCCCGAGGATGTCGCTGGAGTAGAACATGAGGCCGGGTTTCAGCAGTGCGAGGCCGGTGTTGTCGGGATTGTACGTGTCGAAGCGCAGCACCGGGAACAGCATCATGCTCTGGAAAATCGTCTTGTAGGGCTTCGCGGCCGGAGCGGGCAGGCCGCGGTCGTTGTACGCGCTCAAACGATTCCACTCCCACGCGTCCTGGTCGGCGCTTGCGATCGCCGGAGCAAATTCGCCCGCGGCAATGTAGTCGTTCGATGCGAGCGCGAGCGGCGCGGGGACGCGCAGCAGCGCAAGTTTGTAGCCCGACGCGGTGTAGGCCGCGTACGCGACGTTCCCGCGCGCGTCCACCGCCGGCATGAAGGCCCCGCCCACCACGTTCGTAAGCTGTTCGTCGCGGCCGCTCGCCAGCTCGCGGCGGTAGATGTTGAAGATGCCCGTGCGGTCGGACGCGTAGATGAGGTGCCGCCCATCCGCGCTGTATTTCGGATCACGCGCGTCAGACTCGCCACCGTCGACAAGCAGCGCAAAACCACTGCCGTCGCTGTTCACCCGCGCGACGCCGCGCTGCGCGCGCGCGGAATATCCGAAGACCAGATGCGAGCCGTCCGGCGCCCACGCAGGGGTAAAGACCTGCTCGCCGTCGGTGAAGGTGGTCGCCTGCCGCGCGTTGCCGCCGTCGGCATCCGCGATCCACAGGTTCACCGATCCGTCCTTCGCCGCCACATAGGCCAGCCGCGTGCCGTCAGGCGAGAGTGCGGGATTAAATGCGCGCTTCCCTTCGGTGATGCGCTTCTCCTCCTTGGTCGCGAGGGTATATTCATACACATCGTAGTACAGATGGCCGTACACGCTCGGGGGATTGTACTTGGAGTACACTATCCGCGCACCGTCGGGCGACCAGGTGAGAGCCGAACGCACACCCGCAACGAGCAGTTCCTCGCTGCCCTTTTCCACATCGTAGAGATAGACTGCTGACTGCCCGAAGTAGTCCGACGTCTTGTTCGACACGTACGCGATCTTTTTCCCGTCGGGCGAATACGCGGGATGGAAGTTGCCGAATCCCGTCGCGGCGATGATCTCGCCCTCTGCGCGGCGCGCGAGCACCGGCGCGATGCGCCGGGCGTAGTCGGCACGGAGATCGGTAGCCCACTCGCGGTACAGATCCGCCCCATCAATGCCGATCGCCTTCTTGATCGCTGCGTCGATGGTGAAGACGAAGGTCTTGCCCATCGCGCGCGTGATGTCGACCACGGCCTTCTCGCCGTATTTGCGCGCGATGTAGCGCGTGAGATTGTACCCCGCGTTGTACACACTCTCGTTGCCGAGACTCGTCTTGCCGAAGGCGCCCATCTCGGGCCAGCTCAACATCGAATCCGACAGGACGTAACTGCGGAGGATCATGTCGCGATGCGAATCCCAGTGCTCGTAGCCGAATTGATGCCGCATGTACTGCGCCGTGCCTTCGGCCATCCAGGGCGGCACGATGATGCCGGGCAGAGGATAGGAGATGAGCACGTTCGGATACCCGTACAACACGTCGCTGCGGCGCTCCTTCTCGTAGCCGAACCACTGCAGGGTGAGCGCGGGCAGACGCCGGCCCCATTTCATGGCCGCCTGCATCTGCACGATGTGTGTAAATTCGTGCGCGAGCACGTTGCGCAGCCAGTTGTGCGTGCCGCGCAGTTCAAAGTCCAGCGGCGATGCCCAGATCTCGATCTTGTTGTTGAAGAAGTACGCCGCGCCGTTCGAATAGTCGGAGATGTCCTTGATGATCAGACTCACCCGCTCGTCGGGCTCGTGCCCGTACAGCGATGTGATGGGGCCGTAAATCTCGTCGGCCACCTTTGCCGCCGCGCGCGCCGTGCGCTCCGATCCTTCGTGATACACTACGCGGAAATGTTTGGCCTCGATTGTGAACCAATCCTTCTCCGGTGCGCTGTATTCGTCGGGCTGGCCCTGCGCGACAGTGGGCGCTAGAAGTGCGAGGATGACGAAGATCGGTGTCAGGAGACGGGAGACAGGTAACAGCCCCCCGGTGACCGCCGTTGCCGAACCCGCCCACGTGCCGGTGCAACCACACTTCATCCAAAATTCGGAATTCCGGATTCTGAATTCTGAATTCTGAATTCTGGATTCTCGAATCATTTCACCACCGCGATCTTGATGATTTTCTCGCCGCTCCGCCCCGCGCCCTCGGCCTTGACATGCGCGAGATACACGCCGGTCTGCACGTCCGACACGTTCCAGTCGATCTCGTTGTCGACACCTCCCGCGGCTTTGGAATGCAGCTCGCCCACTTTCGCGCCCGCCAGGTCGTAGATCTTCACGGTCACATCGGCGTTTTCACTGACGTAAAAACGGACCTTCGTCACGGGATCGTACACGGGATTCGGCCAGTTGTAACACCTCTCGGCGGGGAAAAATTCGGAGCGTGTCGTCTGTGTGTACGGCGACGGAGCGGCGTACCGCGCGCGGGTCTCGTCGCCGTCTTTGCTGCGCCATACAAGACCGTTCGGTGCCAGCCGGCCCGCGGTGTTGTAGAGATATACGAGTCCGTCGGTACCGCCCACGGCCACGCCGAGTGTGGGATTTGTGCTGCCGACGGGAAAGAGTAACACGCTCGTGTGCCCCGGCAGCGGCACCGGGAATCCTTCGGCCGCTTTTGCGCGTGTGCCGAGCTGCGTCAGAGCGTCCGCACCCACGCGCAGCAGCGCGTCGCGTGTGTCGCCCGCAAGGCGCGCCGCGAGTGTGTAGCGCGTCCCGCCGCTCGCGGGATAATAGTCCAGTGTCGAGAGAGCGAAGTTCATGGCCGTGACACCGCTGCCGTCGCTCACAAGCAGATCGTTGCGTCCGTCGCCGTCGGCATCCGCGGCGGCGAGATCGGCGATCTCGGGCGAAGTACCGCCCGGCATCTGCCGCGAAAAATCCGTGCTGCTCCAGCGAGGATTCCGGAAGTCAATCGACAGGCCGTGTGCCGCGCTGGCGCCGTCAGACGCGCCGTTCCCGTCGAAGTCGGCTACGCTGCACACACCCGGAAGCGAGCGCCGCGCCGATAGCGCGGGACTTGCGGAAGACGCCACAACTGTTCCGTCGCTGCGCCGTAGGAACTCACCGCTGTAGATGACGTCCGCATCACCGGTCGCGGCAATGCCGGATCCGGGAACCGTGCCCTGCGTCATGGGAAAAACGCGGTTCTCTTTTCCCACGATAAACAGCGTGTCGGGATGGATCATCGATGAGAGTGGCGCCGGCAGGTGGAACACACGGTACAATATCGATCCGTCCCGCACCATCCAGCCGCTCAGATCGGACTGGTATTGTTCGGATGCGTAGGCGTACATGTGCCGCGTCACTTCGTCGAGCGCGCCGTTGTTGTCGGCGTCACGTGTCGAAACGACCACCAGCATGCGCATCTTTCCCGCCGGATCGGCGCTCGCGTGTACGACGATGTCGAGAACGCCGTCGCCGTTGGCATCACCGATCGCGGGCGCTTCAAGAATACGCGACACCTGCGTGAGTGTGGCCGCAACTCGCGGCATGCCGCCACCACGGTAATTGCTGCCGTCCTGTTCAAACACGTAGATGTTGGCGGGATCGGCTGAGGTGCTGTCGGCCGCGTGTGTCGCAACCACGATCTCGTGCGCGCCGTCGCCGTCGATATCGGCGGTCTGCACAAAACTGACGCGCCGGCCGTCGACCGGATCGCGCGGATCGACGGGCCACCCGCTCATGGGTGTGATCACGTTGTCACCCACCGCAACGTCGAGCGACATCAAGGGTCCTGCCGTGCTGATGTTGTCCATCGTCACGTGTGTGAAGTATCCGTCCGCCGAACGTGTGTCGGGAGTGGTGCCCGCGCCGAAACTGTTCTTGTACAGCGGCGAGAGATTATCGCGATGCCAGTAGTCGAGCGGTCCGCCTGTGCCGACACTCGAGCCGAGCACCGACTGTATCGTCTCGCCGATGTCCTGCGGCCCGCCCGCCTGCTCGAGGTCCACGCCCCGGTGTTTCGGCGCCGCATTCACGGTGTTGTCGGCCAGACCTGCATTGATGACGGATTCGTCGATGTGCCAGATCAGCAAGCCGCCCATCACGCGCGCCTCGCGTGTGTCGCTGATCACGGTGCCGCCGGGCAGGCTCCAGTCGAGATCCTCGACGTCAACCACCACGCCTTTTAGCGCCGAAATATTGTCGTTCGTAAAACCTGTCGTGTCCTTCGGGAACGACACGGTCACTTCCTGCCCGCCCGACACGTAGGTCACGCGCTGCCCGTTGTTGCCGGGATCGCGCTGGCGGTTTTCCAGCAGCCAGTACTCGGCATCGGTCACCGGCACACGCAGGATGTCGGCGGTGGAGGGCTGGTCGGTCCGGTACGCGGAGAGCAGGTATTCGCGTTTGCCCGGAACGGCCGAACGCGGCGTGGTCCATCCCAGATACTGCTTCTCCCACGCCGACGGCGCGGGGGGACAGATGCCGCCGAATGCAAAAATCGACTCGGCGTCCATCAGGCCGAAACGCCCGATGCCCGTGCGCCCCGTCCTGGTGTCGAAGAGGTCGGGCAGCCCCGCGTAGGTGCCGAAACTTGCCGCGAGCAGTCCGTTGATCGAAAGCTCGAGCAGCGCGGTCTGCCCCGTCAGCAAGGGGATTTCGCGGGAATCGGTGGAGGGAAGAATAGAGGAGTTCGTGATCCGATATTTTCCGCCGTTGACGGGGATGCCCTGAAAATCCGCGCCGAGCTGCTTGCGGAAGGCGCCCAGCGTGAACGAGAGCGAGGGGATGTCGTACGGTGTTGGATCGGAACCTTGTAAACTCGCGAGATCCACGTCGCGGCCGCGCCCCGCGTGGAAGATGACAAACATGTCGTAGGCCGAGAAGTCCACCGCGGGCTGCACGCGGTCGGCCGCCGTCCAGGCGTCCACGGCCAGATCCGCGACGGGCTTTTCGGTCTCGCCCTTGCGATAGGAATAACCGCGGATGTTCTTCGGCAGTGTCACGACGGAATCGAGCAGCCGCGACACGGCGCGTGTGCGGCCCCCCGACGACTTCGCGATGTAGTTCTCGAGGAAGCGCAAATGCGCGAGGAAGTATGCGCGGTCGTGCGGAAACGCGTCGATGATGTCCGCGCCGTAATCGTAGGGAAAGACGGTGTTGAAACGCCCGGTGCCGCTGGTGCGCGCATCGTCGTCGGGCTGGAATTCCGCCATGAGGGCGAGGACGCGCACGGTGTCGGGCAGCGCCGCGCGCGGGGCGGGACCCGCCGCGCCGGGAGCCGCGAGTCGATGCGCGAGACGAGGCGCCGGCGCCTGCGCCGCCGCGTGTGCGGTGAGCGCGAGTCCGAGGAGGAGAATCGCGATTGCTGTGCGTGCCATGCCGGTCTGTGCCCCGTGTTGCTCTCGAATCTGTGAACCGTCCGCGCGCGGCGCCTGCGCGCGCGGAATAAGGACGGGGCTGTCCGGGGGGTGTCGTGTCACGACACGTTCGGACAGCCCCGCGACGCTCGAATGGTTTGACGGTCGGTTGCTTCGGAATCAGTTCCGCGAATCGTCCGCGGGAATGGTGGTGCCGTCGTCCGGCGGAGTCGTGTCACGATCCCAGAGAATCGAGAGTGTGAACCGGAGTGTGTCGGCCAGCGGACTCCTCTCGCTCGAAATGTCGGTCGAGATGTAGCTGAAATCGAAGCCGTAAATCTCGTACCGCACGCCCGCGCCAAAGGTGAGGAAGCGGCGGTTGCCCCAGTTCGGATCCTCGTGGAAGAAGCCGAAACGCAGCGCCACAAAATCGGAGTACCAGTACTCGATACCCGTGCCCAGCGTGTAGCTGTTCCAGTCGCCGAGCTGCGATTTCGAGAGCGCCGAAATGAAGTTGTCGGCCTTGTCGCCGGTGCGGTGAATGATCAGCTTCGTGATGTCGGTGGTCCACGTCAGCCGGTTGTACTCTTCCTTCACCAGATCGAAGGCCAGCCCGAGACGCAGCGTGGTCGGCAGCGGATCGGACTGCTGCTCGTCGATGTAGGTGATCGACGGACCGATGTTCGAAAAGGCCAGACCCACCGAGAAATGATCACCCAGATCCACGTCGGTGAACGGCAATGTGAACTTCGACGGACGGTACAGCACGCCGAGATCACCCGCCACGGCGGTCGCCGTGCCCGAGCCCTGCTCGTTGGCGGTCGCGACCTGCGAGAGACTGCTGTGAATGATGCGCAGTCCGATACCTAGCGACAGGTCCTCGTCGATGCGTGTGCCGTACGAGCCGGTGAACGCCACCTCGAAGCTCTTGAAGCGCCCGAGCATGTTGTTCGCCTCGTCGCGCCGTTCGAACTCGCCAAGATTCAGAAAGGTGAGCGCCGCGCCGATGGTGCCGTCGATGGAGGGAACGCCCATTTTAAAGTTCGCGTATTCGTAGAACAGGTCGCTCTGCTGGAACTGCGGCAGCCAGTTCGAATGGCTCAGACTCAGTTCCATGCCGCTCTGAAAGCCGAGTCCGGCCGGATTCCAGAAAATGGCCGATGCATCGTCGGCAACGGCGACACCGCTCTCGCCCGTCGCGCTCGCGCGCGCTCCCGGCGAAATGAGCAGGAAGGGCACGGCAGTGCTGGCCGCCCCCTGCGCGTGCAGCAGCGACGCGCCGCAGCTCATGACGAGCAGGACAAGGGCGGCGGCGGCGGTCAGGCGTGTTGTGTGGATGGTCATTCTTCTCCTCGTGAAGCTGATTTGTGACGAATTTAAAAGTTACGTGAAAATTCCTGATCGCGCAAGGCAGTCGTTCATGCACTCAGCGTAGTATCGCCAGCGTGCCGATACGCTCGGATCCGAGCCGCCCGTCGGCTGTACGGCAGACGATCTTGTAGAAATAGGTCCCGTTCGCCGGCGTGTCGCCCTCCTCGTCACGCCCGTCCCAGGGCACACGCACGAATCGTTCGGCGGTCTCCCCCGCGTCGATGCTGCGGATAAGACGCCCGGCCACGGTGTATATCTTGATCTCCACCTTCACCGCCGCGCTCTGATTGTGCGTGAACGTGAACGTGGTTGTGTTCTGCATCGGATTCGGATATGGATACGCGTCCTGCACCGAAAGTCCGGCGCTGTTGGCGACGGAGAAATGTGTCTCGGCGATGGACGAGTTGTTGTGAATGTCCCACGCGCGCAGGCGCAGGGTGTGTGTGCCTTCCGTGAGCCGCCGGTACTGGTATTGGACGGTTCCCTGCTGATACGAGTCGCGGTCGCCGGTGTAAAACGCGTTCAACACCAGACTCGCCTCGCTGCCGTCGAGCCAGGCCTCGATGTTGTGTCCGATGCCGAGTCCCGTCGTATTGATGCCGCTTTCATCACGCAGATCGGCGATGAGCAGGGGCGATTCGTTTACAACATCGCCGGGCAGGAAGCTCCGCTGATCCATGAACAGGCGGATCTCCGGACCGACGCGGTCGGTCACTGCGCTGGTGTCGGATCCACCCACGGTGAAGTTCGTCGCAAACCCCGCACCGTCCACGGCGTCGTTGTCGAAATACACGGCAAGCCGTCCGCTGTTGTTCTCGTAGGAGATGTCCTTCGGAATCGGGAACGTGACGGTGAAGCCGCCGTCGGCCACCGTGGCTTCACCGCGGAAGAGCAAGCCGCCCTGCACGCCGTACGAGAAGCCGCCCCAGCCCTCGAGCGGCACGGGGATGCTGCGTTTTGCATCATAGAGACTGACGGTCGCGACGCCGTTGTAATCGGGCCACCGTGTGCTGTCGGGACGCAGCACGGATCCCTTCAGCGTTACACGCGAGAGCGCCTTGAGCTGCACCTGCCCCGATCCTGCGGCCTGGCCGTTCACGAGTATCGAATCGATGGAACACCTGTAGCGCGGAAACGCGAGGCGCAGACCCGGATCGGCGAAGAGATGGAATTTTTCGTAGCCGGCATCGTTGTACCAGCGCTGTTTGGTCGAAAAGATCGCGTCGCCCAGGCGCTTCGCGCGGCCGTCGGTTTCGCGCCCGTTTGCGAACAGGTTGTCGAAAAAGGTCTGGTTGAAATTCGAGTTGGGTCCGGAATACACGACACGCGGCGAGGAGAGTCCGCCGATGGCCCCGCCTTCGGGCTTTGTGACCATGGCCTCGGTGCCGCTGCGCAGCTTGGGCCTGTCGTAGAGTCCGAACGTACACGTGGCCGCCGCGAGGAAAGTGGGGCGTGTCACATTGGCCAGCATGGGCACGGTCACGTCGGTGACAAACACGTGTTCATGCGCCCATACCGCTTCGCTGCCGTGGCCGGTGTAGTTTATCACCACCGTGCCCTCGTTGATGCGGTCGATGATGGCCTGATTTGCGTCGGGCTTGCGACGGCCTTCGGCCGTGATCTCGGTGCGGTACGACACGATGTACACCTTCTCCTGCTCGATGCCGGTGGGCAGCGAGCGCGCGATGTCCTCGGATTGCGCCGTGTGTGTCGGTCCGTCATCGATGCGTGTCGTGAGTCCGTCGTCGGCCACGAAGGTCACGCGGTTTTTCCACGGCGCAAAATCGGGATCACTCTCATAGCGGATGATCTTGTCCACGATCGACATCGCCTCGGCGGTGTCGAGCACGGGCAGGCGGCCCGTTGCGATGTCCACCAGCGCGTCGTCGCCCGATATCTGCGCGTAAAAATCGTCGGTCACGTACGAGGCCATGAGGTTGATCGAGTTTTCGGACTCCCACACGGGCACGACGATCTTTTCATCCGTCCCGTAATTGCGGTAATCATAATGCCCGTCGCCGAAGAACAGCACGTACTTCGGTTTCACGGTCCAGGAGCGCAGGGCGTACGAGAGGAAATTCCTGATCGCAACCGGATCCTTCACACTGCTGCTGAATTCGTTGTATATCTCGGGCAGGGTCACAACCTTGCTTGTGATCGCATCCTCGCCCGGACGTTCGCGATGCCGTTTCAAGCGTTCCGCGGCCGGAGCCAGATCCTGCGACGTGATGATCACATACTGCGCACCCTGCGTCACGGCGAGATCGGAATTCGACAGACGCGTGGGCGTCGCGGGCTGACGCACGGCGTTCGCCGCGACGGCGTAATACTGCGGCGGCGCGCCCCGGCGCGACGAGGCCTGGAAACGCACGGTGCCTCCGCTGACCGCCGGATCGGCGATGCGCCGCACACGCCAGGGGATGCTCACGTCGTACACCGCCACGTCGCTGTTGCTGAAGCCCTGTATCTCGAACGCGCAGACGGTGCTGGTGTCGGGCGCGCCGAAGTCGAGCACGTCACCCGACGCGGTGAAACGGCGCGCGTAATACCATTCGATCCAATCGACGAATGCGCCGCGGCTGCGGTCGGGATCGGACACATTGTATTCGATCTTCAGCGAACTGCGGTCCTCGGGCAGATCGCCCGGACGTGAAAAGGTCAGCACGCCCGAGCCGGATGCGATGTCGTCCTGGTCGGTCGAGAACGCGACAGTGGTCATCGGAATGCTGCCGAGCGTCTGTCCGTCGGACAGCAAAAACGAGTGCGCCACTTCCGACTGCGCATACAACTTCACGCGGTAGGTGACGGGCTGCTCGCGCACGAGGCCCTCCAGCTTCTTCATCACCACCTGCGTGTTGATTCCGCTCGAGGGCGGTATACGTTTGCCCACCCACATCTTTCCGGAGGAGATCAGGTTGACGGCCTCCTCCTCGTGAAATTCCCTGCCCGTGAACCACTGCGGCGTGTAGGGATTCGCCTCGTTGAGCGACGGCTGCGCCTCGACCCGCCGTCCCGCGGCGCCGCCGAAGGTCAACAGATACGCGTTGGCCGCGTCGAAACGATGGATCGTGTGTGTGTATCGTCCGGCCACGGTGTCCCACACAAAGCCGCTGTTCCCTCGTCCGTAGAAGGTCACCGCGTCGTTGTCGTCGAAACGCCCGTCGCTTTCGCCGCTTACCTCGATGGCGATTTCCTGCAGGTCGTCGGGACGCGGCGATGAGAGGCGTAAGGGCAATTCCCGACCACCTTGTCCGAATATGCGGATGCTGCGCGGATCGACAGACGAGATCGGGATGCCGGCCGAGGTGAACCATGCCTTCGTCAGCCGGTACACGCCGTCCTGCGGTATTTCGATGCGGTACCAGTCGCCGCTGGCGAGCGAGGCCGTCTGTGTCTTGCGCAGCGGCGCCTGCGCCGCGATGCGCCAGCCACGTGCGCTCTGTTCGTTCACCACTGTCCCGCCGAAGGACTCGCCCGCGCGGCCCGCCGAGGTCAGACGTGGATCGGCCGGCCCGAACTGCACACGCACAACGAGCCGCGTGTAGTGCCGAAGCTGGCCCGCGGCCGCATCGAAGGCGTAGGGATACACTCGGAGTGTGGCGAGAAAACGATCGCGCGCGATACCCGCGTCCGCAAGCTCCGCGACCGACTCCGGCAGCAGCCCGCGGCGCGTATACTCGGCGCCGCGCGTGTACGAGGTGACGAGGCCATCGTCTCCGCGGAAGCGCCGCGGCACGGGAGCGAGCACGGTGTTGTGTGTGTCCTCATAGTCCGCGGCCAGTACTGTCACGCTGTGCCCCTCGAGACCTGGCAATGCGAGCAGCACGCCGCGGAATTGGAGATCGGGAATGCCGGGACTTAACGGAGCGACGGACGCGGCCTCCGCGAATTCGGGGCGCACATAGGCGACCCCCGCGTCGCTGAACGACCGCAGTCGCACGACGGGCCTGTATTCGATGGTGATTCCGTCCGCTCCGGATGCAAGCACGCGCAGTTCCTGCGCAAACACGGCGCTTCCAAGCGGCGCAGCGAGCATGGCCACAAGGAGGGCCAAACGCGGAAGGCCGCTGTTACGGACGGGCGGTATCGAAGCAAAGGATCTCGTCATAGCGGTGTCAACAATCGAAAGTTCGTGAATAGTTCTCGGCGCCCGGCGTGTCGAACGCGGCGGAACCCGCGCCCGTATTTTCCTCTCGGCGGCCGCGGCGGAATCGACGGTAAAAGTACAGATTGAGCACGAGATTCAATCCTGTGGATGCACAAAGCGCGAGTCCTGCGCCCGTCATCGAAAGGAAGGGCACGAGGGCCAGATTCGCCAGCACGTTGAGACCCGAGGTGCTGATCGAGAGGAACCGCATGGTACGGCCCTGCCTCTGCGCGTTGAAAAACGAGTGGAACACGGCGTTGATGCCGGCCAGAGCCGTGGCCGCGGCAAGCAGTGGCAGCACCGGGAGCGCGGGCAGGTATCGTCCGGTAAAGAGCAGCGGGACGAGAAGCATGCCGAGTCCGGCCAGCAGGGCCGCGGCGGCGGCACACCATATCGCGTTCAACACGAGCACGCGCCGGGGAATAAAATCCTCGCCCGCAAAGCGGCGGTAACTGCTGCCGGCCACCGCCCTGCTCATCATCGCGATGGGCTGCGCCATCGTATAGGCCACCGAATAGTATCCCACGGGTTCCAGACCGTGCCAGCGCGCAATCAGCATGCGGTCCACTCCGGTGGTCAAACTGTCGACCACGCGTCCCGCGTAGGTCTTGCGGCCGAACTCGCGCACTTCCCTGCGCAGCTCGCCGAGCTGTGCGCGCAGGCCGTGCAGCGACGGGCGCAGCACGGCGGTGATGACCGCCGCGGCGAACACCGTGGTGAGCATGGTCACCAGCAGCGCCGAGAATGGTGTCAGACCGCTCCAATAGGCGAGTCCCGCGAGAGCGGGCAGCAGCAGCAGGCGCGGCAGCACGGTCATCATCGAAAGAAGTCCGATGCGGCCCGCTCCCTGGCAGATCATGAGTATCATTTCCTGGATCGGCAGAACGACGGCAAACGGCGCGGCAAACAACAGCAGGGAGCCAATGCCGGATCCGAGTAACGGATCCGCCATTGCTGAAGCGAGCGCAAGCGCCGCACCGAACAAGAGTCCCAAGCCCATCGCACCCGTCAGCATCGCGCCGGCGCGGGCGCGCTGTGCCTGTTCACCGGTGGCGGTTGCGAGCAGGCGGCCCGCCGATGCAGCAACACCGAAGTCGAAAAAGAGCGCGGTGAATGTGAGCACGGTCACGACGAGGGAATACGCCCCGAAATCTCCGACTGCAAGCCCGCGTGTCAGGACGGTCATCACCGCAAGGCCGAGGGCGCCGTTGGCGATTTGAGCAAAAAAATACCAGAGCGTCTGCCGCGCGAGCGGCGACCGTGCGAGGCCGCGTATCATGGCAACCCGGCCCGCGTACGCTTCACGCCGGACATACGGCTCCCCTGTCGCAACTGCGGCGACAACGGAGAAGTTCGGGAGATGGACTCCCCGGCGGTGGGTGACAGGTGACGACAATCGTTACTCGAGAAGGGTGATTGCAAAGGAGAACCGGTAACGAGTCTGTCGATAGGGCCTGCTGTTTGGTGGGAAAGACGCCGAAGGACAAATATACGAGGGGGTTCATGGCATGTCAAGGAGAAAGCGGCCGCCCCCGGGGCACATCCAGCAGGCGCCTGCTCGAGGAAATTGCCGCCCCGAGTGTGGCCGCGGCCGCCTCGAAGAAGGCCTTTTCCTCATCGCCGAAACGTGCGCGGATCGGACTGTCGACATCGAGCACGCCAAACAGATCCCCGTTCACACACAGGGGCACAACGATCTCGGAACGCGAGGCGCTGTCGCAGGCGATGTGTCCTGGAAAAAGATCGACATCGTCGACCACAACCGTCGCGCGCGACGAGGCGGCTGCGCCGCAGACGCCCTTCCCTTCGTCGATGAAGACGCAGGCGGGCTGCCCGTGAAAGGGGCCGAGCACAAGGCGTGTCCCGTCCATGAGGTAGAATCCCGCCCAGTTGAGATCGTTCACCGACCAGTAGATCAGCGCCGCGGCGTTTGCAAGCAGCGACACGTCGCCGTTCCATCCCTCGCAGAGGGCGTCGAGGCGGACGAGCAATTCCGGATACGTGAGTCCTTTTTCTGCTGCGATGTTGTCCATACGGGGCGTTTCCTGCGCTGCTGCGCGCTATCGGGCAAAGCGGTATTTTGTTCTGGCAATGAAAAAACTTACTATGTTCGATCCCGAATCACAAGACACGGAGCTTTGACCATGAAAACGACACAGCGCGCGCTTGCGGCCATTGTGGCCTTCCTTATGTTGGCGCCGTTTGTTTCCGCCCAGACAAGCGATCCCGGCACCGCCGACGCCAACCCCTTCGCCACGAAGGACCTTTGGGCCGCGGGAGTACACGCGGGCTTTCTTTCCGGCATGGGGCTCTCGGCCCGCTTTCACCCGCAGGGCCGTTTTGCCGTGCAACTGACGGGGGGCGGCTTCAAGTCGGGCAAGGTCTCGACCTATTCGTTCGGACTCGAGGGTCAGTTCGATTTCGACAACGTGGGCCGCTCGCGTTTTTATGGCTATCTCGGCACCGGCTTGTATTCCTGGAAGGACAACGGCACGGAGAAGCTCGACGGGGAATGGCGCGCGGGCATCGGCCTCGCCTACGAATGGGAAGTCTCGAAGAAGCTCATCTTCTGCGCCAACGGCGCCATCACCTATTTCAGCGACGGCAGCGTGTATCCGATGCCGCAGATAGGCCTGTTCTACTACTTCAACTGAGAAGCGAGGCGAGTTCGCCGAAACCCCGCACCGCGTAATCCGGACGCAGCGCGCGCAGCGCCGCTTCGTCCTGAAAGCCGTAGAGAGCCGCGATCGCCATGGTGTTCGCGGCTCTCGCCGCTTCAAGGTCGTAGACGGAGTCGCCGATCATCACCGTCTCTCCGGGCTCCGCGCCCATCTCGCGCATGGCGTGTTGAAGGGGCAGCGCCGAGGGTTTCATTTCCGGGAGCGAATCGCCGCCAAGGATAAGAGGGAAAAACTGCGCGACACCGAGTTCCGCGAGCAGGCGCCTGCTCATCGATACGGGTTTGTTCGACACGACTGCCATGTCGTAGCGCGATAATTTCTCGAGTGTATCGCGGACGTCGGGATACAACACGGTCTCGCGGACGAGTCCGGTGTCGTATTCCTCGCGGAAAATGGGCACCGCGGCCTCACCCGCCAGCGCGTCACCGCCCGCCGCCGAAAAACAGTCCCGCAGCAGATGTGTGACACCCCGTCCGACAAACGGCAGCACGATGTCGTTGTGCAGCGCGGGAAGGTCCGCCCGCGCGAGTGTGCGGTTCACGGCCGCGGCGATGTCGTTGCGTGTGTCGGCGAGTGTGCCGTCGAGGTCGAAGAGGAGGAGTCGAATCATGGATCCTGAATTCACATGCTGAAGAAATATCTCCGTGCAATATGGCGCGAGAAAAGGAATCGTGAACCGTCCTGCTGAAAAATCTTCCTCGTCCGGCATGCGGCTCCCGGATCTCCGTCCCCTGCCCGCCTCTGCGAATTTGCAAAAGCATTTCCCGTTTCGTACATTTGTATTCCGCTGTGGCGGATGGGGCTGTAGCTCAGAGGTAGAGCATCTGCCTTTTAAGCAGAGGGTCGATGGTTCGAGCCCATCCAGCCTCACAGCAGGTCCCGCGGAAGTGGTGAAATTGGCAGACACACCATCTTGAGGGGGTGGCGCTCGAAAGGGCATGCGGGTTCAAGTCCCGCCTTCCGCACCAGAAATGCCGATGTTCGCATCGGCATTTTCCCTTTGTACCGATTCGAGAGGCGAACCATGCGATCGACCCTGTTGTTGCTGCTCCTGTTACTCTCTGTCCGGGCCGCGGGACAGGATAATGCCGAGGCGCGCAAGCTGTATCTCGAGGGCAACCGCAAGCTGACGATGGGCCGTACTGCCGAGGCGATCGCCAAGTACGATGCGGCGCTCGCGCTCGAGAAACACGAGTTTTATTATTACCAGAAGGGTCTGGCTCTGCGACGCGCCGGTGACGAGCAGCGCGCGGCCGTCTGTTTTTCGGAGGCGTTGAAGCTCAACGCGGACTTTGCCGCGGCGCATCACGGCCTCGGCAATTCCTGCGCGGCCTTGCGGCGTTATGGCGAGGCGGTGAGCGCCTTCGAGCGCGCGCTGGCCCTGCACCCCAAACTCGCGCATGCGCGCAAGGGCCTGGCCTCGGCGCAGACGGGACTCGCGCAGGCGCTGCTCGATTCCTCGAAATTCGACGAGGCCCTCGCCACGGCCCGCGCGGCGATGAAAAACGACGAGGGCATGTATCAGCCGCACCTGGTCGCCGCGCGCGCGCTGCTGCGTCTCGATCGGCACGACGAGGCCATCGAGGAGGCCGCCGCCGCGCTGCGCCTCTCGCCCGCATCCGCTCCCGCCGTCGCCTACGAGGTGGGACTCGCCCGCCGCGCGAAGGGCGACCTCCCGGGCGCCCGCGCCGCCTTCGACGAGGCGGCCGCGTCGCCAACCCTCCGCGAGAGCGCCGCGTATCAGAAGCACGAAATCGACTCGCTCCTCAATAAGTAAATACGTGAAACGTGACACGTATCCACGTGACACGTTTCAACGTTGAAGGTAGCAAAGTAGCAAGGAGGAAAAATCGCTCGGTTCGACTTTCCACTTTGCTACTTTCCACTTTCAACGTAAAAGGTAGCAAAGTAGCAAGGTGGAAAAATCGCTCGGGTCTACTTTCCACTTTGCTACTTTTCACTTTCAACGTAGAAGGTAGCAAAGTAGCAAGGTCGGAAGTAAAAGAACCGCTCGGTTCGACTTTCCACTTTGCTACTTTCCACTTTGCTACATTCTACATGCAACGTGTAACGTGGATACGTGTTACGTGTAACGTCGGTCCGTTATAACTCCAGCGCCAGGACGAGCGCGTAATTCCTGATGGGTGCGATGTTGCCGACAATTTCGGCGTAGTTGTACTGGAACAGGTTGTTGACGAGCAGGGTGGCGGTGAGGGGAATACCGCCGCGCGTGAACGACCAGCCCGCGCGCACATCCGTCACGTAGGCCGCCACACGCACGTCGGCATTGGCGATGAGCACGCCGAGTTCGCGGTCGATCTCCTCGATTCTGCCGACGTGACGGAAGTCCGCCGCAACAAAGCCGTCCTCGAAAAGTCGTACTTCACCCGAAGCATTGAATAGATGCCTGGGACGGTATTTTAATATGCCGTCGCGTCCGATATCACGGGGATACATGTACGTGTACGAAATCGCGCCGCGCAGCGCGCCGTCGAAAAACGCCGCCTGCGTGCCGATCTCGAATCCCTGTATACGCGCGCGCGTGATGTTGCGGAACACGATCATGCCGTCGGCGGGATCGAGCGCGGGTTCGACAAGGTTGTTGTACTCGTTCCAGAACAGGGCGATGTCGATCGAGGCCGGCAGCGGCAGTTCCTGCTTCACACCCACCTCGTACGACGTGCTGCGCTCGGAGAGTAACGACGGATTGGGCTTGGTCCGCAGTCCGCCGCCGCTCGCGCTCGCAAAACGCTCGGCGATGGAGGGCGCGCGGAAGCCGCGGCCGAATGAGGCGCGCAGTATTGTGCCGTGTACCGGTGTGTACGCGAGTCCCAGGCGCGGATTCGCCTGACCGTCGATGTCGGCCGTGTCGACGGACGTGAGATCGACACGTGCGCCGGCGGAAATGGTCCACCGCGGATCAGGCCGCCACTCGTCCTGCAGATACAGGGCAGCACCCGCGCCGCCGCGGTCGCCATAGGTGGTGGACCGCACAGTAGTGACGTTGCCGTCGATCCCGCCGGTCACCGTATGCCCGCGCCCCGCGTTTAATGTGCCCTGCCACTCGAACGAGGCGACAAGGGCGTCGGACTGCGTCTTGTCGTTGGGATGTGTGACGTAGTCGGCCGTGTCGCTGGACGCGTCGTAGGCGGTGCGGAACAGCGAGGCGCGCGCCAGCCACGCGAAGTCGGCGCTGCTCGTCGCGCGGTACAACGCCGAGGCGTGTAGTTTGGTGGAATGGATGCGTTCGCCGAGATCCGTGCCGTCGGGCGGCACCAGCGCGTTCTCGAGATTCTTCCAGTATATCCAGTTCGCGCGGTCGTCGGATGCGTAATGCGCGGAGAGACTCAGCGTGTGTTCGGGATCGAGACGGTACTGCGCCTTCCCGTTCAGATTCCACTTCAGAAAATCGTCGTGCTTGCGATAGCCCTGATTGTGGCGCACGCCTCCCGCGACCAGATACGAGAAGCCGTCGAGAGCGCTTCCGTGCTCGACGTCGAGATTGTTGTAGTAGCGCGGACCCGCGCCCCACCACTTCCATTCCGCGTCGTGCGGATCACCGTAAAAGCCGCTCATGAGGCGCGCGCGGTACACGGGCCTGTCGGGCGCCTTCGTGATGATGTTGATGACCCCGCCCAGCGCGCTCGAACCGTACAGGGCCGATCCGGCGCCCTTCACAACCTCGATGCGCTCCACCATCGACATCGGCACGGCGTCCCACTTGATCTCGTTCGCGTCGCCGGCCAGCATCGGCGCGCCGTCGATCAGCAGCAGCACGCGTGTTCCCAGCGCGCGGCTGTACCCGCTCGAGCCGCGCACATTCACCTGCGATTCGGTCATGTTCACACCCGGGATCGCGCGCATCGCCTGGTCCAACGACGTGTATCCACGGCCTTCGATATCGCGCGAGGAAAAAAGAGATATACTGACCGGAATCTCTTCAAAGCTTTGCGCGCGTCGTCCGGCCGTCACCACCACCTCGTCGGTGACGATGGGTGTCTCGCGAAGGCGCAGGTCGAGCACCGCCGTGTCGCCGGCCGCGATGACGATACTCGCCGTCGCGCGTTCATACCCGAGCATCGTCGCCGACACGGAATGCACGCCCGCAGTGATGCGGCGGATGAAGTAGCGGCCCTCGGCGTTGGAGGTCGCACCGAGCATCGTGCCCGGCAGCGCGACGTTTGCGCCGATGAGCGGCCGCCCCTCCGCGTCGGTCACGGTACCGCGCAGGGCGCCTTGCTGCGCGTGCATCGGCGCGGTGCAGAGCAGCATCGCCGCACACAGCGCCAGCGCTGCACGCCGCGCGGATCTGTCAGCGGCCATGCCGCGCCGCCGCATGGCGGATGGCGTAGAGAAGTTCCTCCTGATGCTGCATGTCGTGCACGAAGTCCTTCTCGTCGGTGTCGATGACAAGCAGCGGGCCGCCGTGGTAGTGGGCGATCCAGGATTCGTACAGCGTGTTGAGCTGCTCGAGGTAGCGCCGCTCGATGCCCTGCTCGAACGACCGCCCGCGTCGGCGGATCTGCGCGAGCAGCGTGTCGACCGACGCGCGCAGGTAGATGAGCAGGTCGGGCGGCTGCAGATACGCGCTCATCGCGTCGAACAGCGCGCGGTAATTGGTGTAGTCGCGGTCGTCCATGCGGCCGATTTCGTGCAGGTTGTGCGCGAAGATTTCCGCGTCCTCGTAAATCGAGCGGTCCTGCACCACGTCGAGCCGGCTCTCGGTGATCTGCTTGTGTGTGACAAAACGCTGGCTCAGGAAATACACCTGCAGGTGAAAGGACCAGCGCCGCATGTCGCCGTAGAAGTCCTCGAGGTAGGGATTGTCGTCCACCGACTCGAAATAGGGCTGCCAGCCGAATCGTTCGTGCAGCAACTGCGTCAGGGAGGATTTACCGGATCCGATATTGCCCGCGATGGCGACAAACATGCCTGTGCCCCTTTCCCTTATTGCTCCCAGCGGATTTCCGGCGCGCCGTCGGCGAGGTTCGCGTAACGGGCCAGCACGAAGAAGAAGTCCGACAGCCGGTTGAGATACCGAACGTCGTGCTCGTTGAGTGTTTCGTGTGCGGCCAGCTCGACCGTTGCGCGTTCAGCGCGGCGGCAGACTGCGCGGCACAGATGAATACGCGCGCCGAGTTCGCTGCCTCCCGGCAGAATGAAGAAACGAATCGGTTCGAGTTTCTCCTCCATCGTGTCGATGGCCCGCTCGAGCGCCTGCACCTGCTGCTCGCCGATACGCGGCACCTGCACCTTGTCTTCCGCGAGCGGTGTGGCAAGATCGGCGCCGAGCACAAAGAGCGCGTTCTGCACATCGCGCAGCATGACGGAGATATCGGCATGTGTGCAGGCCGCGGCGGCAAATCCCGCGACGCTGTTGAGTTCGTCCACCGTGCCGTAGGCCTCGATGCGCGCGGCGTCCTTCCGCACGCGCTCTCCGCCGAACAGCGATGTGTTTCCGTCGTCGCCCGTCTTCGTGTAGATCTTGACCATGGCTCAGCGTCCCTGCAGGGCGCGCGTGATGGCGCGGCGCGCGTCGCCCGGCGCGGGGATGCGCGGCCAGACGTCGGTGACCGTGCCCTCATGCAGCACAAAGGCGCGAGGCAGCGTGCGGTAGAGCGAGCGCGCAAAGCGCGGTTCGATCGCCCCCACGGGAAAGGCGGTGCCGTACTGGAACATCACTTCGGTGACCGCCGCGGTGCCCTCGGTCATGAGACCGATGGCCGACGGCACGCCGTCGCTCTGCGCCACGGCGTTCATCATCGTGATGTCGGCCTGCACGTCGCGGGCCTTGGACGAGAAGAGGAAGATGATGTGTGTGCCGCGTGTGAGATCGCGATTGAGGCCTTCCACCGGCCAGGAATCGAGCCGCACGCCGGGCCGCAGACTCGTCGCGTACTCGTCCACCGGAAGCGCGTAGGCAAACGCCGCGGTCGCCGCCGAGGCGGCTCCGAGTGTCAGCACGACGATCACCTTCCACAGCGCCGTTTTCTGTTTCGGCGACGCCAGCACAAGAGTCGAGAACAGCACCGCGAACAGCATGAGCGCGTCCTCGAGTATCACCTGTTCGGGACTCCTGTGCACAAGACTGCCGAAACAGCCGCAGTTGCCTCCAAGTCCGATCATGATGCCATACGCGGTGATACCGATGAAGAAGGCCATGAGGATCATGGTCAGCACGCCCGTCAGGCGCGGGAACAGGTTCACAAATAGGGCGCCCGCAAGCAGCACCTCGCCGATGATAAAACACCAGGCCGCTATCCCCGCGAGAGCAGGGAAAATGTCGTAGCCGCGGATCTGCTCCGCAAACGCAGGCGGATCGAAGGCCTTCAGCACGGCGGCCAGAAGTATCACCGCGCCGACCGCGATCTGCAGCACCCGCGCGGTGACACGAAGAACGGGATTTGATGAGAGAGGTGCGGTCATTTCTTTACAAGATTGAGTATGGACTGTTCCATCGTCGAGACGGGTTCGCCCACGATGCGGCCCTTCTCCTTGCCGTCCTGATACACGATGATGGCCGGATAATCGTGCCCGTATTTTTCAAGCTCGGCGCGCGGCTCGCTGCCGCCCATCGCGATGCCCACAAAACGCATCGTGAAGCGCGGATTCTTCGCGTCCTGCATCACTTTCAGGAAGCGCGGCACCACACGTTTGCAGGTCGGGCACCATGTAGCGAGCATCACCACAAAGTCCACCGGCTTCGTGTGCCGCGACAGCGCCTCGACGGCGGCCTTGCGCGGGGTGTAGGCGTCGCGCAAGGCGGCGTAGATCGGGCTGTGCGCCAGCAGCACACCCAGCCCCACTTCGCCGACAAGCGTCTCGCGCATACGCACGGCGTACTTCTTCCCTTCAAACGTGAAGCTGCTCGCGCCGGATTTTACGGTGTACGATCCGGCGGATTTGCCCGCGGGCATGCCCTTCGTGCTCACCGTGTAGTCGCCGCTGGCGCTCACGTCGGCCGCGGCCACGACGGTCACCTTCTTGGCGGAGAGATCGAGAAAAAGAGCGCTGCGTCCTTTGTCCCGCACCAGAAGCAGCCAGGGTTTGGAGCCGGAGGGCTGGAACGCGCGTACGCCGATGTCGGGCTTGCCGTTCACCTCGGCTTCGAACTGCGGGGCCTCCTCCCACTCGTCGGCCTGCGCGCGCGCGGGCGCGGAAATACACAAGAGTGACAGCGTTATGGCGGATAGAATTGAGACGACTGTTCGCATGAGACACCGGATAATGAAGGAAACAACATACAAAACGACCTATGCAGGTACAACGCACGCGGCCTTCCCCAAGTTCACCACACGCGCGCTGTGTGGGCCGCGCGGATTCGTCCCCGCCGCGGCCGTGCGCCGCTCCTTGTCCAATAGCGGACACTTCAGTACTATTGGATTCACCCAGCACATACATTCCGGAGGCCGCCATGGACATGCACAGCCACATCGCCCGCATTCTCGCCATCGATCCCGGCGCCGCGACCGACGCGGATCGCGCTCTCCTCGCGCCCGTCTGGGAACAACTCCGCGCGGGAAGACTCCGCGCCGCGGAAAAACGCGACGGCGTCTGGTCGGTGAACACCGAGGTAAAACAGGTGATCCTCTGGGCCTTCAGGGCCGGTATTCTCGAAAATACCGGAGTATCCGATCCGGTATTCGCCTTCACCGATAAAAACACCATTCCGGTGCAGACCTTCGACGCCGCCAGCGGACGGCGCATCGTGCCCGGCGGGAGCAGCATCCGCGATGCGAGCTATATCGCGCCGGGTGTCATTGTCATGCCGCCGTCGTACATCAACATCGGCGCCTTTGTGGACGAGGGCACGCTGGTGGACAGCCACGCGCTGGTCGGCTCCTGCGCGCAGATCGGCAAACGTGTGCACCTCAGCGCCGCCGTGCAGATAGGCGGTGTGCTGGAACCCGCCAACGCCGTGCCTGTCGTGGTGGAAGACGACGTGATGGTGGGCGGCAACAGCGGCATTTACGAGGGCACGATCGTGCGCCGCGGCGTGGTCATCGGCACGGGTGTCATACTCACCGGATCCACCCCCGTGTACGATCTCGTGCGCGAGGTCGTGTATCGCAAGACCGCCGAACATCCGCTCGAGATCCCCGAGAACGCCGTCGTGGTGCAGGGATCGCGTCCCGCGCGCGGACGGTTCGCCGAGACACATGCGATCCATATCTACACACCCGTGATCATCAAATATCGGGACGAAAAAACCGATGCCGCCACCGCCCTCGAGGAAGCGCTGCGGTAGTCGGGACATCGGGGCGGCGGGGGAACGGAGTGACGGAGCGTCGAAGAGACTTTGCGCCGCTCCGTTTCCCCCTTCCCCTTACCCCGTTCACGCCTTCCCGGATGGTCCGGCGCTCACAAATCACCTTGCGCCGTTCAGATTTTCTGGGTAGATTAGGTTTCTGTACACCGTGAGAAGGACAATCACGCATGTCTTCGTGGAAGCGTCCATCCTCCCACGAATGGTGTCAAATGCGAGAACAGCGCGCTGTGCGCAACCAACCACTATTTTTCGGAACACCCATGAGTATCGACCCGACAACCCCCGAAAACCGCGACCAGGAATTACCGATTCCCGAGTCCACCGACATGCCCGCACAGAGCGACACGCCTGCCGCCGAAGCGCCCGTCTCCGACGCGCCCGCCGCGGAAACCCAGGCCGAAGTTGCTGCTGAACCCGAGGCCGCTCCCGCGGCTGTTGAACCCGTCGCAGAGGTGACCCCCGCTGCGGAGGAAACAGCCGTCGTCGAAGCCGCGCCTGCAGCGGATGCCGCTCCCGCAGCCGAAATCGCCCCCGCCGCAGAGGCATCGGGCGAGACCGCTGTCGAGACTGCCGCTGACGTGGAAGGACTGGAAGAAGGCGAGGAGACGGATGAGACGGGCGCGCCGAAGAAAAAGCCGAAGCGCCGCCCGCGCCTGTCGGACGAGGAAGCGCAGGTTGTGTGGGATGAACTCACGGCCGCCAACAAGGAGCAGACCGTGCTGCAGGTGCGCTGCCTGCGCGCCATCCCCGGCGGCATGATCGTGAGCTTCAAGGAACTCGAGGGATTTGTTCCGCGCTCGCAGTTCATGCTCGAAGGCCGCGCCGAGCAGACCGACATGCTGCCCTTTGTGGGGCAGGATGTGCCGGCGCTCATCGTCGAACTTTCGGACTTCGAAAAGCGCAAATACGTGTGCAGCCGCCGCAAGGCCCTGAAGCTCGAGAAATTCCTCGTCGTCAAGAAGGGCGACATCCTCGAAGGCGAAGTGACCTCGATCACCAATTACGGCGTGTTCGTGGATCTCGGCGGCGTGGACGGCCTCGTGCACATCTCGCGCCTGAGCAAGGTGCGTGTCGCGAATCCGGCCGATGTCGTGAAGCTGCACGAGAAAGTGAAGGTGCGCGTGGTGGATGTGGAACCGCACAAGGAACGCATCGCCCTCAGCATGAAGGAATTCACCGAGTCGCCCTGGACGGCCGCGGCGGACAAGTACACCACCGGTACCGTGCACAAGGGCCAGGTGCGCAACATCACCGACTTCGGCGTGTACGTGCAGCTCGAGCCCGGCATTGTCGGCATGGTGCACATCTCCGACCTGTCGTGGACGCGCCGCCTCCAGCACCCCTCCGAGGTTGTGCGTGTCGGCCAGCATCTCGACGTGCAGGTGCTGGAAGTGCGCGCGAGCGACAAACGCATCTCCCTGAGCGTCAAGGCCACACAGCCCGATCCGTGGCCGCGTCTCGCCAACATCTATCACGTCGGTGCCGAAGCAACGGGCACGGTGAAACGTGTGATGGACGCCGGCGCCATCGTTGCGCTCGAGTACGAAATCGACTGCTTTGTGCCGCGCGGCAAGATGGGCGCGCAGCGCCGCGGTCCCCGCGCCCCCAAGCCCGCCGAAACCAGCGCCATCAAGGCCGGCGACAGCGTGCAGGTAAAAGTGCTCGAGATGGACATCGACAAAAAGTCTTTCATCTGCGCCATCGTGCGCGAGGAAGGGCAGGATTCGCGCGAGGATCACGGCGGTGAGTCGTTCAACATGAAGACCTCCACCGGTGAACGCGGTTTCTCGCTCGGTGATATCCCCGCCCTGCAGAACCTTTTCAAGAATCAGGAAGCCGAAGCCGCCGCCGCCGCACCCGTCGTCGAAGCAGCACCCGTCGTCGAAGCAGCCCCGGTTGTGGAAGAGGCGCCCGTCGCAGAAGCAGCCCCGGTTGTGGAAGAAGCGCCCGTCGCGGAAGCAGCCCCGGTTGTGGAAGAGGCGCCCGTCGCGGAAGCAGCTCCAGTTGTGGAAGACGCGCCCGTCGCGGAAGCAGCCCCGGCAGAAGATGCGGCCCCCGCCGTCGACGAACCCGCTGCGGACGAAAAAACGGACCCCGCTGTCTGATTCTCAGAAAAACTGTTCATAAAAAACCCGGCGCAAGCCGGGTTTTTTTATTGACCAAATCCAATCACCTTGTCTCGTCCTAAAAAAAGTTGACAGAAAAATCGTTCGTGTATCGCTTCGTTATGGATGTTCCAGTGATCGGTTTTCCACGTGTGATCGGTTCGGAGTGGTCGTTTCCGGCATCGAGACGCGTTGGTGGTAGCAGAAGCCGTCCTGTCAATACCGCATCAATATCAGCCGCGCCGAAGGGTAGTATTGACTGGGCGGCTTCTGCGAACATATT
>JACRFB010000038.1 GCA_016218045.1 Ignavibacteriota bacterium | reverse complement strand
TTTTCCGCGTTCGATTTCTCCCACCACCTTTTTCTTGAAGGCAATACTATATCGGAGGATGGGTCGAACCGCTGTAAGTTGCTGCATGGTTGTGCTCCTTGCTAGGGGTGAAACTGTCAACCCCGGCTAGGACGTGACACCTACTCCCCACTCCCTACTCCCCACTCCCTACTCCCCACTCCCTACTCCCTACTCCCTACTCCGCGCTCCCAGCTCCTCAACCAACTTCCCCATCAACTCCGCCGCAGCTTCAAACGGCGCGGAAGACAGCATATCCACGCCTGCATCCTTGAGTAATTCGATCGAGTGTTTTGAACTGCCGGCGCGGAGGAAGGCAAAGTAGCGGTCGCGCGCACCCGGCACTCCTGCGAGGATGTCGCGCGCGAGCGCGATGGCAGCCGAGAGTCCAGTTGCATACTGGTACACGTAGAAACTGCGGTAGAAGTGCGGGATGCGCGCCCAGTTCACGGCGTACAGCGGATCGAGTGTAAAGGCCGCGCCGTAATACTTCTCGTACAGCTCCGCCATGGTTTCGCCCAGAAGCTGAGCGGGCAGCGGACGCCCCTGCTCCGCCATCGCGTGTGTGTCACGCTCGAACTCGGCGAAGAGCGCCTGATTGTACACCGTGCCGCGTATCGTTTCGATGTAATGCGCGAGAATGTTGCGCCGCGCCTCCGCGTCCTGCAGCGTGTCCAGGAGGTGATGCACAAGCAGTACTTCGTTGGTCGTCGACGCGACCTCGGCGCAGAAGATGCTGTACGAGGCGTACACGGGCGGCTGCGCCTTCCACGTGTGGTGCGAGTGCAGCGCATGTCCGAGTTCATGCGCGATGGTGAACACGTCCTTGAGTGTGCCGTTGTAATTGAGCAGGACCAGGGGATGTGAACCATACGTCCACGCGGAATACGCGCCGGAACATTTGCCGGGCCGCTCCTCCACGTCGATCCACTTCCGCGTGAAGGCCTCGTCCAGGAGTGCCGCGTATTCCGAGCCCAGCACAGCGAGTCCCTCCCGCACCATCGACGCTGCCTCGGCGTAGGAGATGCGGCCGCTGCTTTCACGCGCAAGCGGCACAAAAAGATCCCAGGGCCGCACTGCGTCGATGCCGAGCACATCGCGCCGCAGGTGCATGGACCGGTGCAGGGGCTCGAGCGCGCCGTTGATGGAGGTGATCACCGTATCGTACACCGCGGGCGGAATGGCGCCTGGAAACAGCGCCGCCTCGAGTGTCGACGTGTACCCGCGCGACTTCGCAAAAAACATCTCGCGTTTCACCTGGCCCTGCAGCAGCGCGGCCAGCGTGTTTTTCCATGTGTCGTACACGCCGTACATCGACCGGAACGCCGCCTCGCGCAGCGCGCGGTCGGGCGATTCCATGAGGCGCGCGTAACTGCCCTTAGTGACCTGTTCCTCCGCGCCCGACCTGTCGCGCACGGACGGGAAGCTGATGTCGGCGTCGTTGAACATGCCGAACGCCGTCGAGGGCACATTCGCCACGTCGTGCGCGAGGGCCAGCAGCGTCTCTTCCCGCTCGTTGAGCGTGTGCGCGCGCATGCGGCGCGTGTCGTCGATCGCGTGGGCGTACAGGCGCAGTTCCGGACTCTGCGCGTACAATTCCGCGAGCTCCTCGTCGTGTATCGCGACAAGTTCGGGCGCGACCCAGGCGCAGGCCGTGGCGATGGCCGTCTCGAGCGAGGAGGCGCGCTCCATCATCTCCTGCGCGCGTGTCTCGCGCGTGTCCTCGTCGTAGCGCCGATAGGCATAATTGATGGCGCGCCCCGCGCGCACTGTCAACTCGTCGCTGAAGTGCAGCCAGGCGAGCAGCGACGCGCCCGACGATGCGAGTGTGCCGCGATATGTGTCGATGTCCGGCAGCAGCGCGTGTAATGCCTCGTCCTCCGCCTCCCATGCCGCGTCGTCGGGAAAGAGTGCGTCGAGCGACCAGCGCTCGGGCAGGACGGTCGATGAAGTAATCGCGGACATGATGCTCCTTTTCCTTGAAATTTCAGTGGCGGGGACCGAAACTTCGAGGGTCTACGAGTCCGGCCCCGCGTACCGGATCAGCGCCGGCCGAGAGCGCGGAGTTTCTGCTGGGCCTGGGCGCGGTATTCGCCGTTGGGATACAGTTCGATGAGCCGGCGGTAATCCTGCCGCGCCAGATCGGTGCGGCCGAGTTTCATGTTTGCTCCGGCGCGCATCATCAGCGCCGCCTCGCGTTTGTCGGATCCGCGCGCGGCAATCACGCCGGCATATTCACGGGCGGCCTCTGCGTGCCGTCCCAGCGCGCTCAGACATTCGCCGCGCCAGTACATCGCGTTGTCGACCATGTCGTTCGACACATCGGCCGCGAGCAGCGAGCTGAAACCCGCGAGTGCGGACTCGTACTTGCGCTTGTGGAATTGCGACAGCGCGTTCTGATAGCGGGTGAGGAACGATTCCTCCGCGGGATCCTTCGAGGGAACGGCTGCCTGCCTGTACGAGACATCCTCGGCTTCGGGAGCACCCGTCGCACGGGTCGGCTCGGCTTGCACCGGAGGAAGCGCGGCCTGTCCCGCGGCATCCGCAGGTGGTGTCGCGATGCCTATCGCGGGCGCGTTCGCGTCCGGGGCCGCGGGCTCAGCCGCGGGAACCGGCGACACTTCGATGACTGTCGCCTGCGAGGCCGCTGCAGGTGCGGGTTCCTTCTCGGCGGCCTTTGCCGCATTTTTTGCGGCAGACTTCCTGTTACCCTTTTTCGACACGATCAGCGCGGGCTTTTCCAGCGCGGGTTTTTCAGAGGCGGGCACCGGATTCTGCACGGCCACCTGTGTCTGGGCCTGCTGCGCCTGCACCTGCACCGCTTCGACGGGAAGCGCGGGAGTGACGGTGACGGTGGGCAGACTCGAGGCCGCGGCCAGCCGTTCGCTCAGCGATTTGTTCCGATCCTCGAGCAGTATGCGCTCCTGCTCGAGCGTGGTGATGCGCTGCGTCAAAGTGGCAAGCCGCGCGCTGCAGCTTTCGCGCAGCACTTCCAGTGTGTCGATGCGCGCGCGCAAGTGCGTGTTCTCGTCTTCGAGTTCCGCAAGCGGCGCGCAGCCCTGCGCGAGAAGCAGAACGGCGGGAAGCAGCAGGGCGAACGGGAACGTCCGTGTCATGGCATCACCTCGTGATCTGAATGAATCGTCCGTGTCTCGTCTCATGCGGCGCCTCCGCGTCCCGCGCCATGTACGGCGCGCGCAAAGTCGCCCAGCTCGTCGAGGCGGTCCGCGTCCTCGAAATGGTTGCCGACAATCACGAGGGTGGCGCCCGCGCGAATTTTACCGGCCGCCTCCTCGGGAGTGCGGATTCCTCCGCCGACGGCGACGGGAATGTCGGTGACGGATGTGACCGCGCGCACCATCTCGACAGGCACGCTGGCGGCCGCGCCGCTGCCCGCCTCGAGATAGATGAGCGAAAATCCGAGCATCTCCGCCGCCATGGCGTGTGCCGCCGCGATGTCGGGCTTGTGCCGGGGCAGAGGACGCGTCCCGCTCATGAATTCGGCCGACGTGGCCGGACCCGATTCCACAAGCATGTACGCGGTGGCCACGGCCTCGAGACCGAGGCGCCGTATGATGGGCGCGGCAATCACGTGCTGGCCGATGAGGGTGTCGGGATTGCGTCCGCTTACGAGCGAAAGCGCGAGTATGCCGTCCGCACCGGGCGTGATGTGATGGACCCCGCCGGGGAAGATCAGGACAGGTTTGTCCGTTTCTCCGCGCGCCGCTGCGAGGGCCTCGCGCAGGTCGGCATACGCCGAGAGTGATCCGCCGACGAGGAAGCCGTCGACACCCGCGGCATGGGCGCGGCGCACGGCCGCGGCGATACGCGCGGCGTCGGTATTATCGGGATCGAGGAGCAGGTACAGCAGCGCGTTCCCGTCGCGACGGGCCGCGCCGAGCGCGCTCGTGACGGGACCCGGCCTCATTCCGCAGCGGCTCCTGTGATGATGTCGCGCGCGGCCGCAAGCGCGGCGTCGAGCTGGGCCACGTCCTTGCCGCCCGCGGTCGCGAGATGCGGACGTCCGCCGCCGCCGCCGCCAAGGCGCTTCGCGAGAGCACCCACCACGGTGCCGGCCTTCACGCCGCGATCGCGGATGATGTCGTCGGTCACCGCGCAGACAAGGGCCACCTTGCCGTCGATCACCGCCGCCAGCACACCGGCGCCGGACCCGAGTTTTTCACGCAGCGCATCGCCGAGCGATTTCAACTGTTCCGCGTCGCCTGCCTCGACGCGCGCGACCACGATGCGCGCGCCGTTCCAATCGGCGGCCGCGGCGACGAGGGTGTCGAGCGAGCCGGCCGACTGCGCGAGCGAGAGTTTCGCCAGTTCCTTTTCCAGATGTTTGATGCGGTCGTGCAACTGTCCCGCGGCCGCCGCTTCGCTTTCGAGACGACGGTGCAGATCCGCGATGTACTGGCGCACCCCCGAGCCGGTCACGGCCTCCATGCGCCGTGTGCCGCTTGCGACGCTTCCTTCCGACACGATCTTGAACATACCGATCTCGGCCGTGTTGTGCACGTGTGTCCCGCCGCAGAATTCCATCGACACACCGGGCACTTCGATCACATTCACGCGGTCGCCGTATTTGTCTCCGAAGAACATGAGCGCGCCCATTTTCCGGGCCTCCTCAAAGGGAATGGCGCGGTGATGCCGCACGTCCATCGCCGCGAGAATCGTGTCGTTGACACGCTGCTCGATGTCGGCAAGTTCCTCGGGGCTCACCTTCGAGAAATGGGAAAAGTCGAAGCGCAGGCGCTCGGCATCCACAAGCGAACCCGCCTGCTGCACGTGTGTGCCCAGCACCTCGCGCAAGGCCGCGTGTGCAAGATGTGTGGCGGTGTGGTTGCGCATGATTGAACGGCGGCGCGCGGCGTCGATGCGCGCGTGCACGATGCCGCCCAGCTCGGGTGTAAAGTCCGCGCCCGCCTCCACCACATGCACGATGTTCTTGTCGTTCTTCAGCAGACCCACCACGCTGCCCGTTGCGGCGCCGCTGGCCACGGCGCCCGTGTCGCTCACCTGTCCTCCCGATTCCGCATAGAAGGGTGTGGCGTCGAGCACGAGATATGTCACCGCGTCGTCGCGGCGCAGGCCGATGACCTCGGCCTCGCTTTCCATCGAATCGTATCCGACGAACTGGAATTGCGCCGTGTCTTGCGGACGTACATCGAGTTCGATTTCGCCCCCCTCTCCCGCGGTCGGAAACGTGATGCGGCTGCGTGTCACGGCACGCGAGCGTTCCTTCTGCTCGAGAAGCAGATCCTCGAAGCGTGCAATGTCGACGCGCAGGCCGCGCTCCTCGGCGAGCAGACTGGTCAGATCGATCGGGAAACCGAAGGTGTCGTAGAGTCGGAAGGCGTCCTCGCCGCTCATGACGAGTGTGCCCGCGGATTTCATGCGCCGCACGATGTCGTCGAAAATTTCGAGTCCGCGATCGAGCGTGGCGTTGAACGATTCCTCCTCGGCGCGGATCACACGTTCGACGATGCCGCGGCGTTCCACGATTTCCGGAAACACGCCGCCCATGCTTGTACACACTGCCTCGGTAATTTTCCAGAGGAACGGTTCGCGCATGCCGAGTGTGCGGCCGAAGCGCGCGGCGCGGCGCAGGATGCGGCGCAACACGTAGCCGCGCCCCTCGTTCGACGGTATCGCGCCGTCGGCGATCGAAAATGTGAGCATGCGTATGTGGTCGGCGATCACGCGCATGGCGACCATCGCCTCCTCGCCGCGGTATTCCTGGCCCGTCACCTCGGCGATGCGTCCGATCACGGGCATAAACACGTCGGTGTCGTAGTTGCTGCTCTTGCCCTGCAGCACCGCGCACACGCGCTCGAAACCCATGCCTGTATCGACATGCTTTGCGGGCAGCTCGTGCAGCACGCCGTGCTCGTCGCGGTTGTACTGGATGAAGACGAGATTCCATATCTCCATCACGAAGGGCGAACCCGCGTTGACGAGCGAGGCGCTATTGCCGTCGCGCGTGAGATCGATGTGGATTTCGGAACAGGGTCCGCAGGGCCCCGTGTCGCCCATTTCCCAGAAGTTGTCCTTCTCGCCGAAGCGGTGCACATGCGCAGGATTGATGTCGGTCAGCTCCGTCCACAGGGCGAAAGCCTCGTCGTCATCCTTGTACACGGTGGCGTGCAGGCGGTCCTTCGGAAGCTTCCACACCTCGGTCAGCAGTTCCCACGCCCAGCCGATGGCCTCGCGTTTGTAGTAATCGCCGAAGCTCCAGTTGCCGAGCATCTCGAAAAAGGTGTGGTGATATGTGTCGCGTCCCACTTCCTCGAGGTCGTTGTGTTTGCCCGAGACACGGATGCACTTCTGCGTATCGGCGGCGCGTTTGTACTCGCGTGTTCCCTGTCCGAGGAACACGTCCTTGAACTGGTTCATGCCGGCGTTCGTAAACAGCAGCGTCGGATCGTCGTGCGGCACGACGGGCGAACTGGGCACGATGCGGTGCTCTTTCGATGCAAAAAAATCGAGGAAGGATTGGCGTATTTCTGTGGAAGTCATCGCTGAAACTTTTTGTTGAATAACCGTGAAACTGTTTTACCCGGAACCGGCCTACCATCTACCAACTACCAACTACTACCTACCACTCACCATCTACATCTCAATCTGCGTATGAAGCGCAATCTCCTCCAGCACCGCGCTGACGCGCAGACACTCCGTCATATCTCCGACATAGACGCAGGCCTTGCCACGGGTATGGACCTCATCGGCGTATGCGAGGCCGCGCTTGTACGAACAGCGTATGGCTTTGACGAGCTGGAGGGCCACGTCTTCGAACGTGTGGATATTGTCGTTGTAGAGGATCACCTTGGCAGGATGCGTCGTATCGGTGCCGTCGGTTACCTCGGTTACGACGTCAGGGGTCTCTAGCGGCATGGTTCCGTCGCGTTTCGAATACAGACACTAAAGATACTCACAGCCGCAGGGTTGAACAAGATTGCAAAAAAACAGGGGCCGTCATGTTGTCATGACGACCCCCGCAGCGGAGAATACCCGTGTGTGTTATTTCATCAGAGCCATCTTCTTCACAAGACTGGCTGATCCCGCCTCAAGGCGATAGAAGTACGTCCCGCTCGGCAGACCGGATGCGTCGAACGTCGCCCGATACATTCCGGGGAGTTGCTGCTCATCAACCAAAGTACGGACGTGTGCGCCGGTCATGTCGTACACACGCAGCACGACGCGCGCCGTGCGCGGCAACGAGTACTCGATGACCGTGCTCGGGTTAAACGGATTCGGATAATTCTGCTGCAGAAGGAATGCGCCTGCTGCGATGGAAAGCTGTTTGACATCGGTTGTGCCAAACCACTTTTTCCAGGCGCGGTCGAGAGTGTCGGCCAGCGCCTGATCGGTCGCTTCGGTCCAGTCGGTCAATGTTGCATCAGCGCCCACGCCGAGGCTGGCCGCTCCCTGGCCGTTGCGATGGCAGGCCGCCGCACACGAGTTGATCATACCCTTGGTCGGAGTTGTCGATCCCTTGTAGGTGATCGTCAACGACGGAGGGAGAACCGCAAAATTATGCGAGTGGATGTCGTAGGAATTCGCCGTCACCGCAACCTTTGTCATGTGGCAGGAAGAGCACTTGCCTGTTCCAATGCCGTCAGGATCATAACTGTGCTTGGTGTGCTGCGAAACAACCGCGCCAATCGCGGCTTTGTTTGCAACGGGATTCTTCACCATGTCCTTCGTGACATTCGCGAAAGGTCCGAACGTCGCGTGGCACGCAAGACAGAGTGTGTTGTCCTCATTCTTGACGCTGAACTCGTCAGATCCGACCTTCAGTTTTTCGACCACCTGGTGTTTGTTGCTCGTCACGCGGTGCGGATCATGACATGTGACACAGTTGACCTCCACGAACGTGTTCGTGAAATGCTTCGAGATGAGAATGTCGTTGTACTGCTGGTGATGTTGCCGTGCCGTGACGTTGTCCACCCACACTCCCGGCTTGAATTTGATATATCCGCTGAGGGATTCCTCGCCGAGTTTGTCCAGGAAAGTCTTGTTGTTCGCCTCATCCCACGGGTATTCGTAGGTTCCAGCCGAACTCGAACCACGGAAATGGCACTGCCCGCAGACTTCAAGACGCTGCTCCTTCGTGCTGAATTTCCCCGGGTGTTTGATATTCGATGACGACGGCGCCGCCGCATGTGCCGCTCCGGGGCCGTGACAATTTTCACAGCCGGTGACCATGTCTTCAATCGTGGTATTCGCGCCCCACGATGCCGTCCAGGATGTGTCGGTTCCCACGACGTTCTTCACAATGCCAAGACCGGTCACATGGCATCCGGCACAATTTTTATCGTAGGATTTTGTGCGGAAGGCGTTGTTCACGGCCTTCAGCGAGCCGTCGGCATTGAACCAGGTGTTCGGATTATACGAGACCCAGGTCCCGGAGCTGTTGTCGAGATATCCTTTGAGATTCCACTGAATGGGAAGGATGTACAGACTGTTCTCTATCTTCACCAGATAACGCTGTTTCCAGCCGAATCCATACAGGAAGAGGACGGGATACTCGACCGGAGTTCCACCTCCCACAGGCATCAGTTTTGCAAAATAGCCATTCGCATCGCCGCGCAATTCCACGGTGGCGCCTCCGGCCGCTGCGCCCATATTCACCGTCGCGGTAAAATTACCGCGCACATTTGCCGCTGTTGGCAATAGATGAATTTTCGTGTGCAAGGTTTGTTTGTAATCTTTCGCAACGGGTTTTACCACCGAATGACAGGTAAGACAGCGGTCTGTCCCCGCGAATCTGGATGTTTGTGCAACCGTTTCGTGTGCGGCGAAACAGACGAAGATTGCGAGCAAAACAATACCGATTTTCATAATAAATCTCCGAAATGATAGAGAATGTGCGGTTTGATGAAGCCGAGGCGGCGGCGGCCTCGCGCACAGTGGAATTGTAGCTACAGGAGAATGCGCGCGAAAATTGGCTTCCGTAAAACTGCTTCGTGTATCATTAGAGATCAATTAGGATACACGAGGGCTTCATTAATTCAAGCGACCGCGACCCGCACGATTCGAACCAGGGAAAATTGACTGGGACGGAGGCCGGAACCCCGCATCATCACGTATGGATCGGAAGAGAAAATGTGAACCGGCTCCCAACACCCTCCCGGCTCGTCACAGTCAGGGACCCGCCGTGAATCTCAGCGATCATACGCGCGATTGGCAGACCCAATCCGGCGCCTCTGATTGACTGCCCTCCCGATGAAGTAACTCGAACAAAACGTTCGAAGATCCGTTCCTGCTCGAATTGTGGGATGCCCGGGCCCGAATCATCGATATGTACGCACAACGCGGAGTCTCCGACTTCCATAATGATCCGGACGAGCCCTCCGTCCGGTGTATATTTTAGTGCATTCTCCACAAGATTCAGCAGAAGCCGCGCAATCAGAACAGGGTCGCACATCACAAGCGCGGCGCCGTGTTTTTCAAACTCCACTTTCAAGTCCCGGCCGGCCGCGATGATCAGGGCCTGCTCGTGCACATCCGAAACAAGATCGGAAATGGAAACCTCTTCGCGTTCGAGAACCATGCGCTTCCCGTCCATTTTCGCGAGCATAAACAGATTGTTTACAATTCGGGCGAGCGTGCGGGTCTCATCGAGACTTGATACCAACACTCGCCTGTAGCTCTCATCATCCCCTTGTTGCGTCAGGGCGAGTTCAATCTCGCTTTGTATGATGGTAAGCGGCGTCCGCAATTCATGCGAGGCATTAGCCGCAAATTGTTCCGTCCGAACAAATCCCTCCTGCAGTCGTTCGATCATTCGATTCAGAGTGCGTACCAGCACCCCTAATTCGTCGTTCGTGGCTTCACTCGGAATGCGTTCGTTGAGATTCGTGGATGATAATTGTTCGGCTTTGGCCGCGATTGTCTGAATCGGTCGCAGCAATCGCCGAACAAGATAATACCCGAGAACAAATGACAGCAGTATCGCACATGGTATGGATATGCTCAGGAGCACATACGTCTCGTCGAGGATGTGCTTCTGGACTGTGACATCGGCCCCAAGCGTAAGCCCGAGCCGTCCCCGCACGCTGTGAAGAACACGGAATCGATCATGTCCGATCGCGAAGTCGACGATGGTGTCACGATCGCCGCCCTTCATGGACTGAATCCGCGGAAGTGCAATGCGGCTCTCGATCAGTACGGAATCATTGAGAGTCAACCGTAACAGATGTTTCCCGGACGCGGGGTCGAGTGCGAGCCGCCTGAAATCGTGGCGCGGTTGGCCATTCGATGCGATGACGTCGGTGAAGATCTTTGAGCAATGCCTGCGAAGCTGCTCGTCTTCCTCCGCCAGAAAGTCCGTGCGCGTATGATCGATCATCCACAACAATAACAGCACAAACAAAGCACCGTACGCCGCGGTGAAGACGAGCGCGATCCGGAAGCGCAGGGAAAAAAATCTCATGCGGGATCCGATATCATGAAACCCCGCCCGCGAATCGTCGTGATGAACGAGGGGCCGTCCTCCGGATCGATCTTCCGCCGCAGATAATTTATATACACGTCAATGACGTTGGATTCCGCCTCGAATCCATATTTCCACACCTGCTGAGAAATCATGTTCCTGCTGACGATCTCGTTTTTATGGAGCAGCAAAAACTCAAGAAGGGAGTACTCACGCAGCGTGAGGTGCAGTTGCATACCATCACGTGTGACGGTTTTTTTCACCCGATCCATCACAAGTGTCCGAGCACTCAGGCGCTGACCTTCTTCGAGTTTCCCCCGTCGCGACAAAGCGCGTAAACGGGCGACCAGTTCTTCGAATACAAACGGTTTCGTCAGATAATCGTCCGCACCCGCATTGAGCGCGGTGATCTTATCATCGACTCTATCGATCGCTGTGAGCAGCAATACACGGGTGTCAGAATAATGTTCGCGAATGGTACTGAGAATATCGTAACCAGTCATGTCAGGCAACATGACATCCAGGACTACCACAGCATACGACGCGTCACTGAGACGGGAAAGCGCCGCGCGCCCGTCCTCCGCATCGTGGACCTCGAATCCCGCATCCCGGATCCCGGATACAAGAGAGTCACGGACCTTCCTCTCATCCTCAACAACCAGGACACGAAGCATGAGTTACAGAATACTCACCGCGCCGTCGAGCGTGCGCAGTTCCTCTTTCCGACGAAGGGCGCAACGCGCATCGGCCACCCAGAGCTGCAGGTGGAAGGAGAGATACGTGCCTTTCGAGGATGCCTTTTCCGTGACCGTGTATGTGTCGCCATCCTGCACGTAGGCGACGGCGGCATCCACAAAGGGGCGCACCCCTTCGACATTGCGCATGATCAGCACCACCGGATAGAAGCCCGGGAACACATACGCCGCGTTCATGGCCTCCAGCAGTTCGTCCTCGTGCGGATCCAGACTGTTTCCGTATTCGATGTCCATTCCCGATTGTGGGGTTTTTCCCGGACTTATGCAAGAGCCCTGCATTTTGTATCTTGCGTGATTAAACTGAGACGAGCGAATCGATGATTGTCATGAAATTCGGAGGCACCTCGGTGGAGGATGCCACGGCAATGCGGGCCATGTGCGACATCGTCAAATCGCGGGCGAAGCGGAAACCCATCGTGGTGCTTTCCGCCTGCTCCGGGGTGACGAATACGCTCATTCAGTGTGCGGAGCTGGCGTCCACGGGCCGCGAGGCCGACGCCCAGAACCTGCTCAAGGAAAAAATCTCCGACCGGCACATCGATATCGTGCAGGGGCTGCTCACCGGACTCCGCGAACAGGACCGTCTCATCCGCGAAATCAGCATCTACACCGACGAACTCCGCCACCTGCTCTATGGCATCAGCATCACGGGTGATCTGTCGCCCCGCGTGCTCGACTTCGTCATGTCGTACGGCGAGCGGCTCTCGACCACCATCGCTGTCGCCGCCCTGCGCGAAATGGGCCTGAGGGCCGGACTCGTCGACGCGCGCCGCTGCGTGGTCACCAACAGCGCCTTCGGCAAGGCCGAACCCGATCTCAAGGCCACCGGTGCGCGCTGCGAGGAACACCTGATCTCCGCTGCCGACCGCGGCGAGTTGCCCGTGACGCAGGGCTTCATCGCGGCGGATGCGCGCGGTATCACAACAACCCTCGGACGGGGCGGCTCGGATTTTTCCGCGGCCATCATCGGTGCAGTGCTCAATGCCGACGACATAGAGATATGGACCGACGTCGACGGCATTCTGACCGCCGATCCGAAGCTGGTGCTCAATGCGCTCAGAGTGAAGGAGATGTCGTTCCAGGAAGCGTCCGAACTAGCGTATTTCGGCGCGAAGGTGCTGCACCCGAGCACGCTGCTGCCCGCGATCGAGAAGAACATCCCCGTACACATCTACAATTCGCGCCGCCCCGATGCCGGTGGCACGCTGATCAAGCCGCGCGTCACGGCGTCGCATGTGGCCGTCAAATCGATCTCCTCGAAGCGCGGCATCACGGTGCTTAATATCACGTCCACCCGCATGCTCGGCTCGTACGGGTTCATGAAAAAAATCTTCGACATTTTTCATGAACACCACACCTCGGTCGATCTTGTGACGACCTCGGAAGTGAGCGTCTCACTGAGCATCGACTATTCGCCCGATCTCGACGCCCTGCTCGCGCATCTCGAGGAATTCGGCCGCGTGCAGGTGCAGCGGAACAAGGCCATCGTGTGTATCGTGGGCGAGAAATTGAAGTCCGAAAAAGGCATAGCCGCGCGTGTCTTCGGCCGCTTGCGCGAAGTACCCATCGACATGATTTCGCAAGGTGCCTCCGAGATCAACATCACCTTCGTGATCGACGAGGAGCATGTTCCGCATGCCGTGCGTGAATTACACGACGAGTTTTTTGCGGGCGTCAAGGGGAAGGGTGTCTTCGAATGACACCACTCCGTTTCACCACGCTGCCGCACGGATATCGGGTGGACCGCGGTGCGCGCCACCACGGCTTCGGGACCTGAGGCGGCCATGCTGCATTTCCCCGCATTCCCCCGCATCGGCGGCGTGTTGCACTGCGGCGCGTCCTCTGTCGAGGATATTGCACGCGAAGTGGGCACACCGCTCTACATCTACAACATCGATTCCATTGTCGGACGGTTGCGGCAATACACCGGGGCCTTCGAAACACTCCCGCACACCACGTGTTACGCGGTGAAGGCAAACTCGACCGGAGCGGTGCTTCACGCCCTGGCCCGTGCCGGTGCGGGATTCGATGTGAATTCGCGGGGCGAATTGTTCCGCGCCCTGCGTGCGGGTGCCGATCCGCTGCGTATCACGATGACAGGCGTGGCCAAGACCGATGCCGACATCGACGACGCGCTCGCCGCAGGCATTCTGTATTTCAACGCCGAGTCGGCTGAAGAATGTGCGCGCATTGATGCGCTCGCCGCGCGTCAGAATCTGCACGCCTCCGTGCTCCTGCGTATCAATCCCGATGTCGACGCGCACACACATCCCTATATCGCCACGGGACTCGCCGAACACAAATTCGGACTCAGCGGAAACGACGCCCTCGAGGCCGTGAAGCAATTCCGCGGTCTCCCACACGTTTCTCTCGATGGATTCGGCATGCACCTCGGCTCGCAGATTTTTGATCCCGCGGTTTTTGTCGAGGGCCTCGACAGGATGCTCGACTTCATCGACAGCATCGCCGCCGAACTGTCCGCGCCTCTCCGCGTGTTGAATATCGGAGGCGGCATCGGTGTACCGTATGCGGAAGACGAGACGGCGGTCGCACCCGCCGATGTGGCGCGCGCCATCGCCGCGTCCTTCGAACGCGCGCGTCGTTCCTCCTGGGCGCATCACGACGGACTCCGTCTCGTCTCGGAGCCGGGCCGCTACATCGTCGCAAACGAGGGCATACTCGTCGCGCGTGTTGAATACATCAAACGCAGCGGCGAACGAAACTTTCTGCTGCTCGACGCGGGCATGAACGATCTGATCCGGCCTGCGCTCTACGAGGCGTATCACCATGTCGTTCTCGTGATCGAGCGGCACGGCGGCGGCGAGGCCACCTACGATATCGCGGGACCGGTCTGCGAATCCGGCGACACGTTCGCGCTCGCGCGCCGCATGGCGGCGGTGAAGGCGGGTGACCTGGTCGCGATACACAGCGCGGGCGCTTACGGCGCGGCAATGAGTTCGATATACAATTCACGGCCCTTTGCCGCGGAGGTGGCGGTGCAGGACGGATCCTGGTTCGTCGCCCGCAGACGCCAAACCCTCGATCAGATCATCGAGAACGAGACAACGGGATAACTCGGTCAACCCGCTCCCCAATCCCTCAGCCAGCTTCTGCTCCTGTCTCCTTCATCCTGTCTCCTCATACACATCGACCGGATCCCGCTCACTCGGCCAAGCAATCATCCACCATCTACCCCACCTACCGATTGTTCAGCTTCTCAATCTCCTTCGCCGCCTGTGCTTTGAAGCGCTGATCGAGTCCGGGTGTGTCAATGATTTTTTGGTAGAGATCCTTCGCGAGATCGAACTTCTCGAGTTTGATATAACACTTTGCGGCGCCATCATAGGCGCTGGCCGTCCAATCAACTTCGGTTTTTCGCACCACCAGATACGGCACCTTCAGGTACTCGAGCGCCGCCTGCGTGAAATCGCCCTTGTAGTAGTAACAGTCGCCGATCGAGTAGCGGATGACCGCCTGATCGTCGGCGGGAGCTTCGGCGAGCAGACTTTCAAAATGCGCTATCGCCTGGCTGTAATACCCAAGCCGGTAATAGAATTCACCGAGGAGGATGCGTTTCTGAAATGCGGATGCATCGGCCGGCCACTGCGCGAGAAATCGTTTGACCATCTCCGCGCCCGCATCAAACATTTTCATCTCTTCGTAACAGACGATGAGGCCGTCGAGCGATTCCTTCACGGCCGACTGCGGAGCGGTGCCGGATTCCACCACGCTCTTGAAATTCTGCGACGCGATGTCCCACTGCTCGGCACGCAACGCCATACGCGCGAGACCAAGCGACGCATCTACAGCGGCCGCCGCGCGCGGATATTTTTTCAACACCGTGCCGTAGGCAGTGCCGGCTTTTTCCGTCTTGTTCTCGGCATCAAACACCCGGCCCTGCCAATAGAGTCCAAGCGCCGCGATTTCCGGCGTGTCTGAATCCTCGGCTTCCTCGAAGACGTCCATCGCATCCGAATATTTTTTCTGACGGAAAAGCAGGCGGCCGCGCTCCACTTCGAATTCCTCGAAGAGAGATGCGGCGTCGGGATACGCTGCGCGAAACTCCTCCACTTTCGCTCGCGCCGCCTCGAGGCGGTCCGCGCGGTACAGCGCTACAATCATGCGCGAAAGCGCATAGGTCTTTTCGAGCTTCGAGGCTGAGGCGGCCGCAAGCTGTTCGTACTCGCGCGAGGCCTCGTCGTTGCGGCCCTCGCCGAGCAGCAGATCCGCGGCATCTTTGCGCGCCTGCACATTGCTGCCGATTGAACCGGCCTTCTGCAGATATGACGTCGCGAGCGCGGTCTTACCTTCATCCTTCGCGATCTGGCCGAGGGCAAAATACACGTCGCCTGTGTGGCGGCCTTTCGGATACTCGTTGATGTACCTCGTGAGGGTGGTTTTTGCGCGCGAGGCGTCCTTGGCGCGCGCCAGCATCAGAGCCCGCAGATAGAGACGCTCCTCCAGCACGAGAGGATCGGTGAAAGGATTTCGTTCAGCCGCTGCGAGCAATTCGGCGGAGCGCCGCGCCGCGCGCGGTAATTGACCGGCCTCGACGTACGCGTGTAACGCGGCGGCGAGTGCTGAATCCGCAAGCGGCGCATACAGGAAGCGGTCGGCACACGTTTCGAAGGCGAGAGCCGCGTCCGAATACTGTCCCATGCGGGACAGCGTGGCACCGAGTGCGAACAAAACCTGCGGCGCGTACGGACCTGTCGGCGCAACAGTGCCGTACTGCCGCAAATCGGCGACTGCTTCGGGAAACTTTTTCTGCGCGGCGCGCGCAAGACCACGCGCGTACAGCGCGCCCTGTCCCGAGGGATCGTCGCCGGCAGCCGATATTAGTGCCGTACACTCCTTCTCGGCATCGGCGTCACGGCCGGACCTCTGAAGAGCGATCGCGTAGTCGAGTTTCACCTCGTTCGCGCGGATGCCGGGATTCGCGGCGAGGAATGCCGCCGCGGCTTCGAGGACGAGCACGGAACCCGCACCCTCGCTGCGTGAGGTGTACAGCTCAAGGGCCGCGGCATCACGGAGAGGAGAGGACTGGCGGTCGCGGACGAAGTCCGCAAGCTGTCGTTCCGCATCAGCTCGTGGCGTCTGGTTTTTCTGCGCGCGCCGCAGAGCGGCGAGGGCGCGGCCGTAGGCGGCCCAGTCCGCATCCGCACCGCTGGCTTTGGCAGCGGCGGCCGCAAATGCGCGCTCCGCGGCGTCGAAGTCCTTGAGTTGTTCGAGGTACAGGCGTCCGAGTGCCACATCGACCGACGCGCCCGAGGGATTGTCGCGGAGCGCCGCGAGCGCGGCGACGAGTGAGGGCAGTGCCTGGGCATTGCTGCCCGGGCGGAAACGCGCGATGTCCCGCGCACGCAGCCGCGCCTCCTCGACAACGGCTGATCCGGGAAACTGCGCGGGGAGAGCGGCATACACTTCAGCGGCATCGTCGAATTTGCCGAGCGCCTCGAGCGAACGTCCATATCCAAGTTGCGCGCGGTCGGCCACTGCGCTTGCGCCGTACCGATGAAGGAGGGCCAGGTAGGTTTCGGCGGCGCGCGCGGGATTTTTGTATGCGCTTTCATAGACGCCCGCGAGCAGCAGGGTGGCAAGCGGCGCGCCGGGGTCGTCGCCATGGCGGTCGAGATAGGTCTGATAGTAATACACCGCGCGGGCGGGATTCCCGCCTTCCCGCGCGTTCGCAGCCAGATCCACAAGCAGAAGCCGGCGGTCCATGCCCGACAAGGTGTCGGCCATGAGTTGCTCGAGAAGGCGACCCGCGGTGGCGTGATCGCCGGCCTTCCGTGCGGCGGCGGCTGCGCGCGACAGGAGCTGTGGATCGGCCAGCCCGTCCTCGGGAACAGCGGCCACGAGCGCACCATACAGGCGCGCCGCGGTGGCGAAGTCGCCGGACGCGTATGCATTCTCGGCCGCTCCCTGCGAGGCGAGCGCGCGGATTTCGGCGGGTGCTGCGCTGTTCGACGCGATGGCATCGTATCCGTTTGCTGCATCGGTGTGCCGACGCTGGTCGCGCTGAAGATCGGACAGGCGCAGCGCGGCTTCGAAGGCGGCCTCGGTCTTGGACGCGTTTGTCATCACATCGCGGAAGCGCAGCTCGGCCTCCGTCGCGTTTCCCAACTGCGCGTATGCCCTGCCAATGGCCACGGTTGCGCGCGCCTTCATCGCGGGCTGCGCGGCCTGGTTCTGCACACGTGTCAGTTCCTGTATGGCTCGTTCACCCTCGCCCGCATGAATCGAGAGCAGCCCGATCGCGTAATTCGCTTCCATCACGAGATCCGACTGCGGGTATTCCAGGATGATGGCGTTGAGAACAAGCCGCGCGTTCTCCACATCCCCGGCCTTCGTGAACATGCGGCTGGCCTGCATCAACGCCTCGGCCGCGCGGCGGTTCTTGGGATAAAATGTCTTCAGCCGCGCATACGCCGAGCCGGCATCGGCCCAGCGCCGTTCGATGGCGAATACGTCGCCGAGATTCCACAGCGCGTCTGGCGCCTTCGAGTGCTCGGGGAAGCGTATCGGGAAGTCCTGAAAGGTCGCGCGTGCGTCACCCCATTTCTTGAGCTTGAGCTGCACGTTGCCCAGCGTGAATCGCGCCTCGGCGCCGAGTGTGGTCGACGGGTATTTTTCGACGAAGGCCTTCAACTGGTCCTCGGCCTGGGCGTAGAGCTTGTCGTTGTACAGCCCCAAGGCGAGCTTGAAGTCGGCGTTTTCGCGCGTATCCTGCGCATGAACATGCGTCGGGCGAACCAACGTGAAGACCATCACCGCAATGAGAAACGTGTATGCTGTTCGTGTCACTGTGAAACCCTGATCGTGAGATGAGAGTACAAAATGCCTATTCCATACCGAACGGGCAAGGAACATCGATTCGACCTGACGCGCATTCGTTTTGCTCTCAACAGACCCAAAACTATCTTGTTGTTCATCCCGGCCACAATGACGTACCGTGATTCCTGCGAATTGCACTCACGACGCTCCTTGGGCATTGATGGCACGAGAAATTTTCCTCGACACGCCGGGGTTCGCCCCTCTGTTGCCGCCTACCAGTTCCTCACTTACAGCACAAAGAAACCATGCCCACACTTCTCGATCTCCAACCCGCTCTGATCTGGAAACATTTCCATGGCCTCACCACGGTGCCGCATCCTTCCAAAAAGGAAGAAAAAATACTCGCCTATCTGAAAAAACTGATTGAGGATCTCGGCTATGCATGGGAGCAGGACGAGACGGGGAATCTGCTCGTGCGCAAGCCCGCGACTCCGGGTTACGAGAACGCGCCTACCGTCCTGATCCAGGGTCACGTCGACATGGTTTGCGAAAAGAACAAGGGCACCGAACACGACTTCGACAACGATCCGATCAAGGCCTACGTGGACGGCGACTGGGTCACCGCCGACGGTACCACACTCGGCGCGGACAATGGCATCGGTGTTGCCGCCGGTCTGGCCGTGCTCGAGTCGAAGGATCTGGTCCACGGACCGATGGAATTCCTCTTCACTGTCGATGAAGAAACCGGTCTGACAGGCGCCAAAGGATTAAAGCCCGGCTTTGTGAAGTCCGATGTAATGTTGAATCTCGATTCCGAAGAAGATGGCGCGCTCTATGTCGGCTGCTCGGGCGGGATGGACAGCGCGGGCGTGCTTGCACTGACGATGGAAAACGCACCCGCGGGGTACGCTGCTGTTGAAATCATGGTCAGCGGACTCAAGGGCGGGCACTCCGGACTCGACATCCACACCGGACGCGGCAATGCCATCAAATTCCTGGGACGCACACTGGCCACGCTCGGCAAGGACGCCGATCTGCGGCTTTCCACCATCTCGGGCGGCAGCAAACGCAACGCGATTCCGCGCGAGGCGGAGTGTGTCGTGTATCTCCCCGCGGCGGCCGCTGCAGACGCACCCGCAAAGGCGGCCGAATTGACGACGCTGTTCCTCAACGAGATCGGCACTGTCGAGCCCGGCCTGAGTGTGACGGCAAAAACCACCAACGGAAACGGTCGCGTTATCGCCGCGTCCCAGCAGAAGACCTTCCTCGACACCATCTTCGCGCTGCCGCATGGCGTGCTCAAGATGAGCGCGGATATTCCCGGCCTTGTCGAGACGTCGACAAACCTCGCAACAGTTGTCATGGAAAACGAGGAGCTCGTCATCGGAACCAGCCAGCGCAGCTCGGTGGAAAGCGAAAAGTTCGACGCTGTCGACATGGTCACGGCCGTTTTCCGCCTGGCAAACCTCCGCGTCGTTCTCGGCGACGGCTATCCGGGCTGGAAACCGAACATGCAGTCGCTGGCGCTGAAGACCGTGAAAGCGGCGCACGCGCAGCTCTTCGGACATGAACCCGAAATCAAGGCCATCCACGCGGGCCTGGAATGCGGACTTATCGGAGAAGTCTATCCGAAACTCGATATGATCTCGTTTGGTCCGACGATACAAGGCGCGCATTCGCCGGATGAGCGTCTCGAAATCGCGACTGTCGATAAATTCTGGAAACTCGTGGTTGCAACGCTCGAGAACATCGCCAAGGGCGCGGTGGCCTGATCGATCACCGGAACATGAAACGCACAACGGCGGCCGTCAAGCCGCCGTTGTTTTATCGATCCGCGGATAAAGGAGAGGGCGACGTCCGCGTCTGTGCGAACGTCGCCCGGTGTTGCGAGGTAGTTGTTTTAGCGTGCGACGGAGATCGTGAGGACTTCGGAACCCTGCGCCGTCTGAATCGCGCAGAAGTAATTTCCGCTGCGCAGATCCCGCGCGTCGAACGATGCGACATGTGTCCCAGCTCCGAGATGGGCGCCGTCCACGAGTCGCGCGATTTCCTGACCGAGTGCGTTGGTGATGATGAGAGTGACAGGACCGGCCTCGGCGAGAGTGAAACGGATGGCGGAGCTGCCGCTGACAGGATTCGGCCAATTCTCGAGAGCGACCGACTTGCCCGCCTGCGATGCGACTTCCACAACCTCTGAAAGCTGGCTGGCTCCGTCGCGGTCGATCTGCTTGAGACGGTAATACTGCGTCGCGTTCAGGTTGGGACGCGAATCGGTGAACGAGTAGGATTGGGGAGCGTTCACGGTACCGTGACCATCGATAAAGCCGAGTGTCTCGAAGAAACGGCCGTCGTTACTGCGCTGTACTTCGAAGCCCATGTTGTTCGCTTCAGTCGCCGTTTTCCACACGAGTTTCACCGCACGATTGACACGGGTGGCATGAAACATCGTAAGCTCCACAGGCAGATTCTGATCGTTCGCCGCGGTCAGATCACCGAGCAGTGAAATCGCTCCGGCAACCGTCAAGGTATTGCTCGCCGCAGTGTTCATTCCGGCATTGCTCCATACGGAACCCGCCCACAGACCAAGTGTATAATCCGCTTCGTTGCCGTTGATGTCGCCGTCGGTGTAGGTGAAACTGCCGGACACCGTTGCGCTTGTAATACCGTTCGTGGAGACGTTCCAGTAGCGGTTGATATAATCCGCGGCCATACCGCTCAAGTTCGGGTGTTTCTGGTTGAGGACCCGTACCGCGACATACGCGCCGACATCGGGAGTTCCAGACACGAGATTGACAGTGCACGGCGAGTACTCGGTGGTTCCAGTTATGTCGCCGACCGGGAATGTGAACGAACCTGTCGATGTAAAGATTTTCCGCGCTTCACCCGTACCATCCGTCACGACCATCGCCGTGGATGAGGGCGTGCCGCCGATTGTCGCACTGCTACCCATTGTCAGATTGTAATTGCCGAGCTGCAGCACGCCGCTTGTAAGGACAAGCGCGTTTGTCGCACTCACGTCTCCGAGCAACTGCAGTCCGCCCGCAGTGTTGTTCAGCTCGAGTTCATACGACGTTGTGGCCGACATCGTCTGGGCTGCGTTTCCGTTGAACACGAGGCGGCCGTTTCCGTGTGTGTAGGTGCCGTCGAGAATCCAGTTCTTTTTCACGGTGACGGTGTTCCCCGCCTGGCTGAAAGTGGTCCCGGTACGGATGTTCATGTCGCCCCACACGGTGATCGCGGCGGCAAGTGTCAGACTCGCGCTGGTCGAATACAGATCCACAGCCGGACACGCCGATGCGGTGCGAATCTCGTAGGTGTTGGACGATGCGCTGCTGCCATTGCCGAACTGGAGCGTACCACCCGTGATGTCGATGGTGGAAGCAACGTTCCTGAAATCACCCCCCGAATTCGAATTGTCTTCGCGAATGACAATGGTCCCACCACTCATCGTGAACGTCGAGGTTGCGGATTCAATATCGAAGACGGCATTGCTGGACGAACTCACGCCCGCCATACCAACCGTCAACACGCCGCTGCTCATGGAAAAGTCCACATCATCTGTGCCATTGCTCTCTTCGTCAAAACGACCCTGCACATTGCATGCTCCGCCTTCCATGATGAACTTCGCCGCGGTGCCATCAAATAGGATATCGTGGCTCGATGAAGTACCGACGTTGTACGTGCCGCTGCTGATCCGCACCTGCCCCTGCAGAGTCACATCACCACCCAGACCCGTCACGGTCACATTGGGGTTATTCAACCACAGGCCGCTGTTTGTGTTAATAGTGTAGTTGGTACCGGAAAAGAAGACGCTAGTAAAGGTGAAGCTGCCCGACATTTTCAGAGTACCGTCGGTCAGAGTGAGGAAAGTAGAGGATGTGTTTGTAAAGACCGTGGTCTGAATTTCAACGATGTTGTTTCCGTTAGCGCCGCTGTTGTTCACGGTCATCTGCCAGAATTCGGTTTGCGTACCGCTCCCCCACACGCTCTGATTCGAGGAACCGTTAAAGGTGAAGCGGAATTCGCCGCTGCCGTTGGCGGAATTGAGCGTGCCCTGGTTTTCCAGATTTCCGGCAAGATTCACCGTATGAGTGACGTTCGACGTACTCGGCTGGAAAATGCCGGTGCTTGCGATGGTGATATTGCCGGAGACGGTGATTGTACGCGCGGTCCCGTCGGTGGTGAGGGTTCCGTTGATTGTAAGGGACGCCAGGGTGTTCGTGTTGGTATTGATGCTGCAGATGCGGCCACTGGGTATGATCACATCGTCGCCGGCGGCGGGTACGCCGCTGGGCGTCCAATTGCTGCTGCTGTTCCAGGAGCCGGAGCTTGTATTGAAGGTCTTTTCGACCGCCGGGCTCATCTGAGTGAAGATCGCCGACAGAGCCACAAACAATCCTAACATTCGAATCGCAGCGCCGCTACGACTCGCAGCACTGTTGATTTTTTCAAAACTAACCTGTTTCGCCTCGCTGAAACACCGCATCACTACTTTCTCCTTGTGATTTTCGAACTGGTCTTGGATTACCGTGCGACATTTGCACATGGAACCCCATCCAACAACCCTGCCACATTGAAAACGTTTCATTTTCAACGATTGGCACATCGGTGCGTGTAATAAATTGCAACAGCCGAATTGTGGATGTTCAACAACAGAGCAGGGAGCATACGAAGGAGCTGGAAGCGGTTCGATCGGGCTCGAGAAATCCGCTACGGGGACGTCTAACCCCCGACCAGGTCGGTGCCTTGTCTCCGCCATTATTCCTCCGGTTCAGAAAAAAAAACGGGCGGCGCAACGCGCCGCCCGCTGGGAGAGGATGGAGGTCGGAGGTGCCGACTCAGCGCCCCACGACGAGTTTCGATGTGCTCACCGTGGTGGCAGTCTTCAGGACAACGATGTAATTACCAGGCGTCATGCCCGCAACATCGATGAGCTGGTTATGCGAACCGGCGGTCAGGAACATGTTATTTGTAACAGACACGTGCTCGCGACCCATCATATCGAAGACGGAGATGCTCACCGGGCCATCGGTCGTTGTTGAGAAGTTCAGTGTTGTTGTGGCGAACGCGGGGTTCGGGGACATGTTCGAAATATTAGCCGCGGCAACCGTACCATCCGCGCGCACTTCAACAGTCGACGAGAAGCTGTAGCCGCCATCTCGGTCAACCTGCCGCAGGCGGTAATAGATCGTGCCGCCGAAACGCATCGCGTCCACATCCACAAACGAGTAGTTCTGCGGCGTGTTGATCGTGCCCTGACCCTGGACGAAACCAACAGGGGTCCACTCTCCGCCATCGCTGCGGCGCTGGACTTCGAAGCCGAGGTTGTTTGCTTCAGTCTGCGTCTTCCATTTCAGATCGATCGAATTGCCACGGGCGGAGGCGGAAAACGCCACGAGTTCCACAGGCAGGGGCTGACAGCTCAGGCGGCCTGCAGGAGTCAGGAACGCATTCAGGGCAATTCGCGGTATACGCTGATAACTGCCGCCGCTCACACCACCCGAAGTCGTACCACTGTGATTATGACCACCACAGACGACCACCCATCCGAAGCCGGCGCTGTTGTCGAAGCGTTTTGCAAAAACCTTCTGGTACAGGTTCGTCACATCAAAATTGCTGTTCGTGCGAGCGATGTCGATGAAACCGTCGCTGTAACGAGCGCCGGAGGACAGGCGCCAGTACGGGGTGTGGGAGATGCCCGACTGCTCGATGCTTCCCACAAGCTGGCCGAAGGAAATACGCGCTCCGGTGTCGGGATAGACGTAGGTGTTACCGTCGGTTGTTGTGGAACGTGAAATGGCGTTTGACGGAGTGAGCGACGTGAAGGTATGCCCGTACGTCGACGTTGAACCCGGGCCATTTTCCAGCTCGTAGATGGCGGCGCACTGCGCATACAGGTTTCCGCCATCGCGGAGGTAATTATGCAGCGTGTTGATCTGGGTGGAGGTGATACCCTCGTCGTGCGGGAGCATGGCGATGGTGTAACACGGGGCGTCGAGACTTGCGGGCATGGTCGAGACCGCATCGTACGCGGAACTGGGGATGGCGGCCTCCGAAAAGAGAGCGGTCAGTGCCGGAAGCTGCGTCGCATCGTTGTCGAAGATGAGGGCTTTCGGGATTTCATCAAGTGTATACACCACCGGGATGTAGGCGGTGAACGCAGTGAGCACCTGGTGAACTGTCACTTTGTCAAATGTGCTGTTGCGAAGGATGGGACCGGCGACAGCGGTGTCCTGAACCGAGACGATAAAGACGCTGCCCTTGTAATTAAAGGCGGATGTGATGAGTGTGTCGCCCTGGCGAACCTTGACCTGATTGGCCGACACTCCGAAATCAGCGCCATCCTTCACCTTTGACGTCGAGAATGCCCACTTCACAGTGACATCATTTGCGAGCAGAGAATACACAAGCCCGTACGCATACTTCAAGCGGGACTGCTTCCCTGCGCGATTTTCAGTCGCCTGACCGGAACCGACATCGAGGTCGTTCATCGGGATGATCAAGGAACCCTCAGACAGGGGCTCAAACGTGGCGACAGGAAGATCGGCCGGGGGGCCCGGAGGAGGAGGAACGGTGTAATAAACCCGGACCTGCACATGATCCACGCTTAATGTGCCACCATTGGAACCTCCCGCGTCCAACTGAACTCGGAAATTTGCATTCGAGAAATCTGAAGGGCTCCACGTGCGACCGAATGTATTGGAAACGCCTCCTACGGAATACACATTGTCGGATGTTGTGAAGGTAGAGAACGTTCCCAGAGATGTGGATGTATAACTGCCGCCGTCATCCCAGCTCAATTGCGCACGCATCGTAATAGTGGCACCACTCGAGATTTTCCCTTCAACATAAACAATGATACCGGTGATGGTGGCACTCGCGGGTATCGACATATTGAAGGTAGTGTAATCTACCTCATCGTCAGTATTATTGAACACAACGTATTGATCGTTCGAGGAATATGCATTTGTTTCGCTTGAAACACCTTGATCATCCTGGAATCCACTCGGGCTCAGTTGGCCTGTATCCTGGCCCATCGTCTGAAATACGACACAAAAAAAGAGGAGAGTAAAAAGTGCCACAGTTTTCATGATGAGAACCTTTATACAGTAAGTTATGCAGGATCGGACAGAAGGTATAGAGACAGTGATACATAGCACCGCAAACACTGCGCCAAACAAAAAACAGGCGTTTTTAATGACTTATGGTCTATTTTCAATATTGTCCCAGTTTCCGATGTTTCAGAAATAGATATCAATCTGTTGGTCGTTCAGAAAAAGCACAGACTATACGATTCGTTCACAGTGATATTCTATCCTGAACAATTGCGAAGTCCGGGCACATGGATCCCTGGAGACATGCCGGGAACAAACAAAAAAAAAGCCCCTTCATTTCTGAAGGGGCTGAAGATAAAGTTCTGGCGACTTCCTACTCTCCCGGCCAGTTACCCGGCAAGTACCATCGGCGTAGAGGGGCTTAACTGCTCTGTTCGGAATGGGAAGAGGTGGGACACCCTCGCTATTGTCGCCAAGAACACTCAAGCTGACGTATTTGAAGATTTAATGTTCGAATGGTTTTAACAAGTTCACCGAAGCGTCTGTGTCATAATATAATTAAAGGGAAGGCGCACGACTTATTAGTACGTCTCGGCTGAACACATTACTGTGCTTATACCTGACGCCTATCACCTGGTCATCTTCCAGGAGTCTTTAGGTCTAGGACGGGATGACTCATCTTGGAGTGGGCTTCGTGCTTAGATGCTTTCAGCGCTTATCCCTTCCGAACGTAGCTACCCAGCGATGCCGCTGGCGCGACAACTGGTACACTAGAGGTTCGTTCACTCCGGTCCTCTCGTACTAAGAGCGAATCTCCTCAATCATCCTCCGCCCGCATAGGATAGGGACCGAACTGTCTCACGACGTTCTGAACCCAGCTCACGTACCGCTTTAATTGGCGAACAGCCAAACCCTTGGGACCTTCTTCAGCCCCAGGATGCGATGAGCCGACATCGAGGTGCCAAACCTCCCCGTCGATGTGAACTCTTGGGGGAGATCAGCCTGTTATCCCCGGCGTACCTTTTATCCTTTGAGCGACGGCAGTTCCACACCCAACCGTCGGATCACTTACTCCTGCTTTCGCACCTGCTCGACCTGTCAGTCTCGCAGTCAAGCACCCTTATGCGTATGCACTCGACGCATGATTACCAACCATGCTGAGGGTACCATTGAGAGCCTCCGTTACTTTTTTGGAGGAGACCGCCCCAGTCAAACTACCCGCCTAACACTGTCCCCCCACCAGATTCATGGCAGTGGGTTAGAATTCAAATAAAGTAAGGGTGGTATTTCAACGTTGACTCCACCGACGCTAGCGCGCCAGCTTCACAGTCTCCCACCTATCCTACACATACCGTACCCAAACCCAATGTTAGGGTGCAGTAAAGGTGCACGGGGTCTTTCCGTCCATATGCGGGTAGCCGGTGTCTTCACCGGCACCTCAAGTTCACCGAGCCCGTGGTTGAGACAGCGCCCAGATCGTTACACCATTCGTGCAGGTCGGAACTTACCCGACAAGGAATTTCGCTACCTTAGGACCGTTATAGTTACGGCCGCCGTTTACCGGGGCTTCGGTTCAAAGCTTCGCTTGCGCTAACCTCTCTCCTTAACCTTCCGGCACCGGGCAGGTGTCAGACAATATACTTCCTCTCAATTGAGTTTGCATTGTCATGTGTTTTTGTTAAACAGTCGCCTGGGCCGATTCTCTGCGACCTCATTCAGCTTCACTTGTCATGTCACTTACTAGAGGCACTCCTTATCCCGAAGTTACGGAGTCAATTTGCCGAGTTCCTTAACCACGGCTCACTCGAGCACCTTAGGATACTCTCCTCACCCACCTGTGTCGGTTTACGGTACGGTCTGCATGCATTCTCCCATACGAGGGTTTTCTTGGCAGCCTGATTAGGGTCGGTTGTGGCCCATACGGGCACCCTATTCGCATCTCGGTTATAGGAAAGCGGATTTGCCTACTTTCCCAACCTACGTGCTTAAACCACCATCCGACAGGTGGCCGACCTTTCACTTCTGCGTCACCCCTTATGGTCAAACGAATACATACAGGTACAGGAATATTGAACCTGTTTTCCATCACCTACGCCTTTCGGCCTCGGCTTAGGATCCGACTAACCCTGAGTCGATTAACGTTGCTCAGGAACCCTTGGGTTTACGGTGACACTGTTTTCCACAGTGTTTATCGTTACTTATGCCAACATTTTCTTTTCTGTACGCTCCAACACGCCTCACGACGCGTCTTCGATCCGAAGATCGCCACTTCGTGGCTCGCCTACAGAATGCTCTCCTACCGATCTGCAAAGCAGATCCCATAGCTTCGGTTATGCGTTTAGTCCCGAGAATTATCGACGCCTGATCGCTTGACTAGTGAGCTATTACGCACTCTTTAAATGAATGGCTGCTTCTAAGCCAACATCCTAGTTGTCTGAGCAATCTGACATCCTTTGTCTGTGAACGCATGATTGGGGACCTTAGCTGATGGTCTGGGTTATTCCCCTCTCGGCGACGGGGCTTATCCCTCGCCGCCTCACTCCCGTGGAACATGATACTGGCATTCGGAGTTTGTCTGGGTTTGGTACCGTTGTGACAGCCCTAGCCCAATCAGTGCTCTACCTCCAGTACATTACACACGAGGCTGTTCCTAAAAACATTTCGGAGAGTACGAGCTATTTCCGAGTTTGATTGGCCTTTCACTCCTACCGACAGGTCATCCAAGCGGTTTTCAACCCACACTGGTTCGGACCTCCATGAGATTTTACTCCCACTTCATCCAGCCCATCGGTAGATCACCCGGGTTCGCGTCTACCGCACGTTACTTCACTCGCCCTATTCAGACTTGCTTTCGCTACGGCTGCGGACCTGAGGTCCTTAACCTTGCAACGTACGAGTAACTCGTTGGCTCATTAAGCAAAAGGCACGCAGTCAGTCATTTCGATGCAAGCACCGAAACTTCCTCCTACCGTTTGTAAGCACATGGTTTCAGATTCTTTTCACTCCCTTCTTAAGGGTTCTTTTCACCTTTCCCTCACGGTACTTGTGCACTATCGGTCACCAGAGAGTATTTAGCCTTACCAGATGGTTCTGGCAGATTCCCGCAGAATTCCACTTACTCCGCGGTACTTGGGATACGAAAAGGAGTCGCATACACTTTCGCCTACAGGGCTTTCACCTTCTTTGGCGCGCTTTTCCAAGCGCTTCGACTAGTGTCACGTTTTGTAACTCCTCGACCGCAATGCGAATTGGTCTATTCGTCCCACGACCCCGGCAGCACAAGGGTCGCATCCTGTACATGCTGCTCGGTTTAGGCTGTTCCCGTTTCGCTCGCCACTACTCAGGGAATTACGATTGTTCTCTGTTCCTGGGGGTACTTAGATGTTTCAGTTCCCCCCGTTGGCTTTGCATACCTATGGATTCAGTATGCAATATCTCGACATGACTCGAGATGGGTTTTCCCATTCGGAAATCCCCGGGTCTAAGACTGCTTCCGTCTCTCCGAGGCTTATCGCAGGTAACCACGTCCTTCATAGCCTTCTGGTGCCAAGGCATCCACCATGTGCTCTTAGTAACTTCACCGATAAAAATAGTATCACACAGATGTTCGACCGCTTTGCAGCGGATCGTGCTCCGGTGAACTTGTTAAAACCATAGGAACATTAAGATTGATTGTCATGCCGACTGGCTTCTTCATCCGACTGGATGTTAAAACCGTCAGCAATCTTCAAATACGTCAAAGAACAATGTTTGCGATCTCGCAATCGTGGTTTGGAGGGACTTGAACCTCTCAGTGCTCCGCGTCGAAACGACGTAGCACAAACCGAGCTGTGGACCTGACCGGGTTCGAACCGACGACCTCCTGAATGCAAATCAGGCGCTCTCCCAGCTGAGCTACAGGCCCGCGAACAACTCCTCGATAACGATGTGGGCCTGGGTAGAGTTGAACTACCGACCTCACGCTTATCAGGCGTGCGCTCTAACCACCTGAGCTACAGACCCGGCCAGGAGATAGTATAATGAAAAGTGTTGTGTATAGCGCGTCGTGGTGAGCTTGAAACTCCTCTCCGACGGGGCGGAGAGTTTTCTCTAGAAAGGAGGTGATCCAGCCACACCTTCCGGTACGGCTACCTTGTTACGACTTAGCCCCAGTCACCAGTTTCGCCTTAGGCAGCTGCCTCCTTGCGGTTGGCACACTGACTTCGGGCGCCCCCAGCTTCCATGGCTTGACGGGCGGTGTGTACAAGGCCCGGGAACGTATTCACCGCATCATGGCTGATATGCGATTACTAGCGAATCCAGCTTCACGAAGTCGGGTTGCAGACTTCGATCCGAACTGAGACCGGCTTTATGGATTAGCTCCCTGTCGCCAGGTGGCTGCCCTCTGTACCGGCCATTGTAACACGTGTGTAGCCCTGGATATAAGGAGCGTACGGACTTGACGTCATCCACACCTTCCTCCAGCTTATCGCCGGCAGTCTCTGCTGAGTTCCCCGAAGCTTACGCCCCGGATGGCAACAGCAAACGTGGGTTGCGCT